>CAZEZF010000005.1:38635-61037 GCA_964516495.1 uncultured Acidimicrobiia bacterium
TACCACACCAGGGACTTGAGATCAGCCTTGGTGGGGATGGCGTATTGCACGCCGTCGACATTTCCGAATGCGTTCCAGGCCGCGCCGATATTCTCGTTCATGGTGGCGAGAACATCGGCGGGAATGGGTAGCAGCCACCCTTCACGGGCGAAGTCTGCGATCTTGCCAGGCTGCGGGAAGACCGCTATGTCGGGTGGGTTGCCCCCGGCGGCCTGGGCGTTGATCAGATCGGAGAAACTCCGCTCTCCCGTGTACTGGATGGTCATGCCGTTCTGAGCGGCGAAGATGTCCAGGGCTGCTTGATGTGATCCGGCCTCGGCGTCGGAACTCTCAGGGCCGAACACCGTTACCGTTGTTCCGGCTAGCGGGTTCTCCCTCTCGACTTCAACCTCTACCGTTTCGGTTTCGGTGACGACCGAGGTAACGACTTCGGTTTCGGTGACGACCGAGGTGACGACTTCGGTTTCCGTGATGGTTTCGGTTTCGGTGACGATCGAGGTGACGACCACGGTTTCCGGTGGGGCAGGCTCCTCTGTGTCACCGCATGCGGCGGCGACCAAGGCCAATGTCGCCAAGATCCCAAAGATCCTGATAGGCTTTCGTGCCATTCCTCCTCCTTGACTTGTAAACGGTTGGTAGGGCATTCCGCGCCCCGACCTTATCGGGCGGATAGAGTCGAATCCCTTCCCCGGTATTGATCCGGTGGCTCCGCCTCAGGGCGGTATCCGCACGCTACTGAAGGGCGCGCCGACTGCCCTAAACCACGAAGCCTACAACCAAGCATGTGACAACGACAATCGGAATCCCGAATTAGATTCAGCCCATAACTGTATCGAGGAGAGAAATATGCAGAACGAACCGGGAGCAGCGCTCGAATACAAGGTCCGGGATCTCCGGTTAGCCGAGCAAGGCCGCAGGGAGATCGAACTGGCCGAACATGAGATGCCGGGCCTGATGGCCTTGAGAGAGAAGCACGGTGATCGCAAACCGCTTGCCGGGGCGCGCGTTTCCGGGTCGTTGCATATGACGATACAGACCGCTGTCCTTATAGAAACCTTGGCGGAGCTGGGGGCGGAGGTTAGATGGGCGTCATGCAATATCTTCTCGACGCAGGACCAGGCGGCGGCCGCAGTAGTGGTGGGTCGTCCCGAGTCGGGGGGTACCCCGGAGGATCCGCGGGGTATTCCGGTATTCGCCTGGAAGGGCGAGACCCTCGAAGAGTACTGGTGGTGCACCGACCGGATGTTGACGTGGGACGGCTTTGACGGGCCGACGCTGATAGTGGATGACGGCGGGGACGCCACCCTATTGGTCCACAAGGGCGCCGAGTACGGCCGGCTAGGGGCGGTACCGTCCTTCGATCCGGACAGCGAGTCGAAGGAATGGGGGGTGATACTCGATCTCCTGAGAGAACGTCTCGTAGAAGACAAAGACCATTTCACAAGGATGGCGGGATCGATTCGAGGGGTGAGCGAGGAGACCACCACCGGCGTGCATCGCCTCTACGAGATGGAGCAGATGGGTCAACTGTTGTTCCCCGCCATGAACGTGAACGACTCGGTTACCAAGTCCAAGTTCGACAATGTCTACGGGTGCAGGCACAGCCTGGTGGACGGTCTCAACCGGGCCACCGATGTCATGTTAGGGGGCAAGGTGGCCGTCGTAGCCGGTTATGGCGAGGTCGGGAAGGGGTGCGCCCAGGCGCTGCGCGGTCAAGGATGCCGAGTGGTCATCTCGGAGATCGATCCGATCTGCGCCCTCCAGGCGGCAATGGACGGATACGAGGTAAACACCATCGAGAACGTGGTCGAGACCGCCGACATATTCGTGACGGCTACCGGAAACCGCGATGTCATAACGGTCGAGCATATGTCGCGGATGAAAGACAAAGCCATAGTCGGCAACATCGGTCACTTCGACAACGAGATCGACATGGCGGGGTTGAACCAGGTTGAGGGCCTCGTCAGGCGGAACATCAAGCCTCAATACGATGAGTTCGTCTTCCCCGACGGCCACGGGGTGTTGATCCTGGCCGAGGGCAGACTCTTGAACCTGGGTTGCGCCACCGGGCATCCCAGCTTTGTGATGTCCACCTCCTTCACGAACCAGGTCCTGGCCCAACTTGACCTGCACGAGAACGCCGACGACTACGAGAACGAAGTGATGCGACTCCCCAAGTATCTGGACGAGGAGGTAGCGCGCCTGCATCTGGACCACCTCGGGGCGGAGTTGACGGAACTGACCAAAGACCAGGCGGACTATATCGGCGTGCCCGTGGACGGACCCTATAAACGCGAAGAGTACAACTACTAGCCCGCAGCCATCTTGAATAGGCATACACTTCGGTGCATAATTATGGTGTATGGAAACAACGGCCTCGCGGCGTCTGGCGGTGAGAAACATTCTTTCGGAGACTGAGGTCTTGAGCCAGCGCCAGCTGGTGGGGTTGCTGGCGGATCGGGGTTATCAGGTTACTCAGGCTACCGTTTCCCGCGACCTGCAGGCGCTGGGCGCCGTCAAGTCAAGAACGGGATCCGGAACTATGCGCTATGTCTGGGAACCGGGGCGCGGTCAACCCGGCGCTCTTGACGCCCTGGCGGAAACGTTGTCGACATATGCGAGGTCGATGCGGGTGAGCGGCAACCTGGTGGTTCTCCGAACCCCTCCGGGCGCCGCACAGGTAGTGGCGGCGGCTATCGATAACGCTGATCTCCGGGGGGTATTGGGTACCGTAGCCGGTGACGACACGCTGCTGATAGTGGCTGATGAATCCGGCGGAGGCCGGTCCGTCGCCAAGTCGATAGAAGAGATAGGAGCTGGTGGATGAGTCGGGTGGTACTGGCGTACTCGGGAGGCTTGGACACTTCCGTGATCCTCAAGTGGCTCATCGAGGAACGCGGATACGACGTGGTCTGTTATACGGCGGATGTCGGCCAAGGCGAAGAGGTAGAGGAAGCGGTTGCCAAGGCGTATGCGACGGGGGCCGTAGAAGCCGTCGCCGAGGACCTGCGAGAAGAGTTCACAGGTGATTATGTATGGCCGGCCATCCGCGCCAACGCCATGTACGAGAACTACTACCTGCTGGGTACGTCGTTGGCCAGGCCGGTCATAGCGAAAGGGCTGGTGAGGGCGGCCGAGACCTACGGCGCCGAGGCGATATCCCACGGGGCGACCGGCAAGGGCAACGACCAGGTCCGGTTCGAGCTGTCCGCCTATGCATTGAACCCCGATATACAAGTGGTCGCGCCTTGGCGGGAATGGAGCATGCGGGGACGAGCCGATCTGGTCGCCTATGCCGACAAACACGATATTCCGGTACCGGTGACAGCCGAGAAGCCGTATTCGACCGATGCCAACCTCCTCCACATTTCCTACGAGGGAGGGGTGCTGGAAGACCCTTGGGTAGGTCCGCCGGCGGGCATCTTCCAGATGACCACCGACCCCGAGGACGCGCCCGACGAGCCGCAGGAGGTGGTCGTCTCCTTTGATGGAGGCAATCCGGTGGCGATAGACGGTGTCGAGATGTCCCCGGCCCGGCTGCTGGCCCACTGCAATATCCTGGCGGGGGCTCATGGAATCGGCCGGGTGGACCTGGTGGAGAACCGGTTCGTCGGCATGAAGAACCGGGGTGTCTACGAGACTCCCGGGGGTACCCTGCTACATCACGCCCACCGGGCCGTGGAATCCATCACTCTGGACCGGGAATCGGCTCATCTTCGCGATGGGTTGATGCCTCGTTACGCCGAGATGGTCTACAACGGATTCTGGTTCTCTCCCGAACGGGTGGCTCTCCAGAAGTTCATGGACGAGATACAGCTCGGGGTAACCGGGGAGGCGCGGATGAGCCTGTACAAGGGGAAGGCCTCGGTGGTAGGACGGCGCTCGGTCACCCACAGCCTCTATGACGAGGAAACGGTTACCTTCGAGGAGGGGGGAACCTACGATCAAGCCGATGCCACCGGGTTCATCCGGCTCAACGCATTGCGGCTTCGTCTGCGGTCGAGGCTCTGGTCCGGATGACAATCCCGGGAACCCGACCCGCTTAGTGGCCGTCCTGGAGGTGTGAGCATGGCCCAGATGTGGGGAGGCCGGTTCGAGGAGGCGCCGTCTGAAGTGCTGTGGCGGTTTACCGTGGACATTGTCGACCGGCGGTTGCTCGAAGATGATATTGCGGGTTCCTTGGCCCATGTGGCCATGCTGGGCGAGGTGGGCCTCCTGGAGGCGTCCGAAGCGGGACTGCTCCTCGAAGGCTTGGGGAAGGTGGCGTCCGAAGCGGCGGAAGGGCGGTTCTCCTTCCTCGATAGCGACGAGGACGTTCATTCGGCGGTCGAGAGGCGGTTGGGCGAATTGGTCGGGGACGTAGCAGGGAAACTGCATACGGGTCGATCGCGCAACGACCAGATCGCCCTCGACGTACGCCTGTACCTTCGGCGTTCAGCCCGGATCCGCATCGACCAGCTCCGCCGCTTCGCCTCTACGATGATCGATACAGCCGAGAAGATGGGCGCGACTGTGGTCGCCGGCTACACCCATCTCCAGCAGGCTCAAGCCGTACCCCTGGGTCATCATCTGCTGGCGTACGCGTCCGCGGCGTTACGGGATATCAGGCGTTTCGAACAGGTCGGGGAACGCCTCGACGTCTCACCGTTGGGCGCCGGCGCCCTGGGGGGAAGCAGCCTCCCGATCAACCCGGATCGCTCCGCCGAGTTGCTGGGTATGGGTGAGCGATTCATCAACTCGATGGACGCGGTGGCGGCCCGCGACCACGTGACCGAATACGCTTTTGCCTGCACGCAGGCCCTGATCCACCTGTCACGGTTGGCCGAAGAGTGTGTCCTCTGGGCCACATCCGAGTTCGGTTGGGTGACGTTCAGCGATTCGTTGACCACCGGGTCATCCGCCATGCCTCACAAGAAGAACCCGGACATAGCCGAGTTGGCCAGGGGAAAGGCGGCTGCGGCAATCGGACGCCTCACCGGCTTGATGTCGCTCCAGAAGGGTCTCCCCATGACCTACAACCGCGATCTTCAGGAGGACAAGGCGGCGGTGTTCGCGGTTGACGACGCTCTCGCCGCGGTGTTGGAGGCCATGACAGCTCTGGTGGCGGCGGCTGACTTCCATCCCCCTCCTCCGGACTCGTCGGTTACCGCACTCGACCTCGCGGAAGCTTTGGTGGAGCGAGGGGTACCGTTCCGAGCCGCGCACGAAGCGGTCGGGAAACTACTGTCCTCCCTGCTTTCCCAGGGGAGTAGCCTGTCTTCGGCTACCGAGGCCGACTTGGCAGCCGTAGACGAGCGGTTTGTTCCGGAAGACCTGGGTCGCGTCGATCCGGTCGAATCCGTCCGCCTCCGCCGCTCGGCGGGAGGCGCCGGTTTTGCTTCGGTCGTCGGCCAGATCGAACTGTTCAGAGAGTTGCTGGCGGACGCTACCGATCCGTTGGAGAGGTAAGGGGAGACCGGGAAGGGAGCGGGTCGGAGAAGGTCGTCTCCGACCGGGTTCGGTAACGTGTCGGTCAAGGTGAGTTCCGAAAAGGCGAGAGGTGGTCGTAGGTGAAGCTCGAAAAAAGAACCGCGCAGGTATTCGATGTCGAAATGGCTTACGTGGAAAAGGGATCCGGTAAGCCGATCGTGTTTCTCCATGGCAATCCGACATCTTCCTATCTGTGGCGGGATGTCATTCCGTATGTCGTCGAGTTCGGTCGATGTATAGCGCCTGACCTGATCGGTATGGGCGACTCGGACAAGCTGGCGGACTCGGGACCGGGTTCCTACCGGTACGTCGACCATCGCACCTATCTTGACGAGCTTCTTCGGGTTCTTGAGGTGACGGAGGACACCACCCTGATCGGGCATGACTGGGGATCTGTACTCGCCTTCGACTGGGCTGTGCGGAATCCCGAGTCCGTGTTGGGCGTCGTGTACATGGAGGCGATCGTCACCCCCCTTACCTGGGAAGACTGGCCGGCCCCTGCCCGGCCCATCTTTAAAGCTATGCGCTCGGCGGCGGGCGAGAAAATAGTCCTTGAGAAGAACGTGTTCATCGACCGCATCCTTCCCGCGTCGATCCTGCGTGACCTCACGCCGGACGAGCAAGATGAGTATCGGCGACCGTTCCTCCAACCGGGTGAAGATCGGCGGTCGATGCTCACCTGGCCGAGGGAGATCCCGATCGACGGGCAGCCGTCCGACGTGCATGACGTAGTCGCGGGATGCGAGGCCGAGCTGTCGACCTGGGACATTCCGAAGCTGTTCGTCAACGCCGATCCGGGCTCGATCCTGGTGGGACGAGCCCGTGAGGTGTGTCGTTCCTGGCCGAACCAGACCGAGGTCACCGTTCCCGGCTTGCACTTCGTCCAGGAAGACTCGGCGGGTCTTATCGGCGAGGCGTTGGTCGATTGGTATCAAAATGTTACAAGAGATTGATCAATATTATCGGCGTCTTCCGGATTCGATCCGGTTCGCCTCCTGAATCGTGACAGCAACTCGATCCAGCCAGAACGTCTCCGACCAGGAGATGCACGCCGACCGTCGGGAACGATTCGCCGGGTTGTTGGGAGACGGGATCGCCGTGATCCCGGCAGCCGGCCAAGTGGTTCGCAACAACGATGTGGAACATCCGTTTCGTCAAGACTCCGCCTTCTACTATCTGACCGGTTTCGACGAACCGGACGCGGTAATGCTGCTCGACCCTTCGTCGTCGGACGAGCAGTATGTGCTGTTCGTCCGTCCCCGCGATCGGGAGCGGGAAATCTGGGATGGGCGGCGAGCCGGTCCGGAGGGCGCCAAGGAGCATTACCAGGCCGACGCCGCGTACCCGGTAGCCGAGTTCGAGCCAGTGTTGCGGCGGAGGCTGATAGGTCGCCGGGTGGTCTACCTGCCATTCGGCAATACCTCATTCCGCAGGAAGGCGCTACGGACGGTTCAGGCATTGGGCGGCCTGGCCAACCGGTACGGGAAGACGACACCCGCCGAGGCGAAAGATGCCACGGTCCTCTTGGCGGAGCTGCGTCTCCACAAGACAGCGGAGGAGTTGGAGCGGCTCCGGATGGCCTGTCGGATAACCGCGGAGGGTCATGCGGAGGCGATGCGCTATACCCGGCCCGGTCGTTACGAATACCAGGTACAAGCGGCGGTGGAGTATATGTTCCGGGTGCGGGGCGCTCGTCGCGACGGCTATCCGGCGATAGTGGCCTCGGGCGAGAACTCCTGCATTCTTCATTACACCGAGAATGACCGCCTTGTCCGAGACGGTGATCTGGTCCTGATCGATGCGGGGGCCGAATACCGCTACTACTCAGCCGATATAACCCGGACCTTTCCGGCCTCAGGTCGTTTCAGCGGGCCGCAGCGCGCTCTGTACGACGTGGTGCTGAGCGCCCAGCGAGGGGCGTTGGAGTCGGCAAGGCCGGGGTCCACCATGAAGCAAATACACGAGAAGGCCGTCGAAACGATCTCCGAAGGTCTGGTGGATTTGGGTCTGCTGCCGGGAACGGCCGAAGAAGCGACCAGCATGCATCACTATCGCGAGTTCTTCATGCACGGAACCGGGCACTGGTTGGGGATAGACGTACACGATGCCGGTTCCTACGGGATCAAAGGTCGCCCGCGGGTCCTGAGTCCGGGAATGGTCTTTACCGTGGAGCCCGGTATTTACGTTGATCCGGAGCGTGCCGGGATTGAGTTGACGATGCTCGAATACGATGTGGATCAGTGGATGGAACGTAGGATGATACTCGGCCCGCAGGAGGCCAAGAAGCTGGAAAGCAAGGAACGGGAGAAGGCTCCTACCGTCCGGCATCCGATCCCGGAAGCATTCAGGGGGATCGGAATACGCATCGAAGATGATGTAGCGATCACTGAGAGCGGCCAGGAGATACTCACCTCCGGTGTCCCCGCCGACCCGAGTGAGGTGGAGGAGCTATGTAACGAATCCCCACTTCTGCCCTACCTGGCATCGTGTTGAGAAGGCGCCGAAAGCCCCTAACCTAACGTGTCATCCGGCCGTGAGTCTTCCCCAAGGCCTGTGTCAACCCCCGGAACGCCGACCGGTGAATCGCTCAGCATCCGGTTCGGGTTTGTGGCGGCGCCTTTCGGGATGGGGTAATCAGAAGGCCTATCGCCGGTTCTCGATCATTCTGTAGGACGGTGCTGAAAACAGGTGATTGGATCGGCACTCTGTTCGCTGACCAGGGAGTTACCATCGGACGGTCGGGCCAAGCCGGGGGTTTCTCAGCACCCTCCTGGACCTTGGTCGGCGAGGGCGGGAGGAAGACGGTCTATCCACGGTCGGGCCTGCTCGAGTTGTCCCGCTAAGCGGAACAGAAGGCCTTCTTCGGCGTACCGAGCCGTGAACTGGACTCCTATGGGCAGACCTCCCGCCCAATTCAAGGGCATGGACATCGATGGTTGGCCGGTGGCATTCCAAAGGGCTGTGTTGGGAACCGAAGCAACGGAGGGCTCCAGCAACCTGCGCATTGCCTTCATGACGGCGCGACGCCGGATAAGACGTCGACGTGGTATCAATCTCAGACCTCCGACCGCGCCGCTCTTCCAGGGAGGAACGGCGATGGTGGGTTCAACGAACACGTCGTGCTCATCGAAGAACGGGGCGATCCTTCTGCCGACGTTCCGTATGTATCGGAGGGCAAGCACCAGGTCGGTGGCGAGAATCCGCCGCCCCAAGACACCGGTTAGCCAGGTAGCAGGTTCGTATAGATCTTCGGAGGGTCTCTTTCCTGCTTCCCGGGCGGCGCCGACGATGGTGCATGCCAGGTCCGCTGCTATCAGTATCGCCATCGATTCCTTGAATGCGGTCCGGTCAACGGCGGGTCGGGCTTCCGTGACCTCGTGTCCTAGATCATCGAGGAGTTGGGCGGTCTCTTCAACAGCCTGCACGCAGTCGGGGTGCATTTCGGTGGACAGCATGGCGCCGGTGGAAACGGCGATTCGTAACGTACCTGGAGGCCGGGCCACCTCGTCGAGATAAGCTCGTTCGGGGGGTGGCGGGTAGTAGGGCGCTCCGGGATCAGGGCCATGGGAGACGTCCAGCAGGGCGGCGCTGTCTCGCACTGTTCTGGTGACCGCGTGATCGACGGCCATGCCGAACCAACCTTCGGCAGCGGCAGGTCCCTTTGGGGTGCGCGCCCGGGTGGGTTTGAGTCCGAACAGGCCGCACATGGACGAAGGGATACGTATGGAACCGCCTCCGTCGCCGGCGTTGGCGGTCGGAACGTAGCGAGCGGCAACCGCGGCGGCCGCTCCTCCGCTCGATCCGCCAGGAGAGAGTTCGAGATCCCACGGGTTGCGAGTTATCCCGTGAAGGTCCGACCGGGTATCCGCGGAGACCCCGAACTCAGGGCTGGTGCTCTGGCCGACGATCAACAGACCGGCGCCTCGGTAACGAGCAGTCAAGGCGGAGTCATAGTCGGCGACCAGGCTACGGCGCATTTTCGATCCCATAGTGATCGGCGCCCCGGCGAGCGCCAGCGATAGATCTTTGATGAGAAAGGGGGTTCCGGATACCGGTGATTCGGGAAGTTCCCGCTCGGCCTCTCTCAGGGCAAGGTCGTAGCGACGCCAAGAGATGGCGTTTATCTCGCTGTCGTATCGTTCGATCAATTCGATAGCGGCCGCAACCGCTTCACGCGGATGGATCTGCCGGGATCGGATGAGTGCGGCTATCTCGACAGCGTCAAGATGGACAAACTGTGTAAGGAGGGTCACGTTCCGCCGACCATGGTAGCGGAAGGTCCGGGTTTTCCCTTCCGGGGCCTCCTTCCATTTGAGGTGCGTCCGGATGCGTGGTGACAGGAAGGGAGGCCGGGAAGCGGGAGCATGGCCACTACCTGCATACCCCCGGGCCGGCCGGGACTAGTATCGGGTCCGACGATCTAACCCCCTGATCTACTACCGCCGAGAAGGACGACGATCATGGCCGGTACGGTACGAAAACCCAGACTGACGCTGCCTTTGTACCGGCTCTACGAGAGTCGACTGCGCCGCCGCATCGACCGCCGACGATTACCTCGCCACATCGGGATCATTCTTGACGGTCATCGCCGCTATGCCCGCGCCGAGGGCCTGGAGACCTACACCGACAGCTACCGGAGCGGTATGCGGCGATTCGAGGAGTTCCTGGGTTGGGCCGCCGAGTTACCCATCCCCGCAATCACCGCGTGGGTGTTGTCGACCGAGAACCTGGGTCGTCCTCGAGAGCAGATCGAACCCTACTTCGAAACCCTGGTTGAGTTGTTCGGGCGGCTCCCGTCCAGCGCCGGGGAACTCGGCTACAGGGTACGAGTCATCGGTAGTCTTGATCTGTTGCCGGGCCCGTTGGTTGAGGCGGCTAAGCATGCGACGGAGGCCACTGCTTCCGGCGCCCGGAACCTCACCATCGCAGTGGGCTATGGTGGTCGCCAGGAGATCGTTGACGCCTGCCGGGAACTGGTCGAGGATCTGGTGGCGAAGGGTGTCTCGGCGTCCGATATGGCAAGGCATGTGAACGCACCTGCCCTGGCGGCTCATCTATACGAGCCGGACCAGCCGGACGCCGATCTGGTTATCAGGACTTCGGGCGAGTCTCGCTTATCGGGTTTCCTGCTCTGGCAGGCGGCATATGCCGAGTATGCCTTTGTGGATGTTTTCTGGCCGGCCTTCCGCAGGGTGGACTTCCTACGAGCCTTGCGGGATTATGCCGCCGCCGACAGGCGTTTCGGTCGTTAACTCTGATTCTTCATGCCCCAGACACACCGATGTAGCAAAGCCACGCCAAGCGCAGCATCGTGGGGCGTCTTGACGTTCACCTTCGGGTGATGGGGGCGCCCCGTCCCAGGCGAGGCTGTCAAGCAGCTATTTTCCCAGTTCAGAGAGATGCAATCTGTCAGACTGGTTGACGACCTACGAAGGTTAACGGGGCCTCGCCGGTGCAGCATCGGAAATCCAGGCTTGGTAGGGTGCGCTGATGACCTTGTCCATCGCCCGAGAGGGTCTTGTCGCCCACCTTCGCGCACATGCGGTCCGGACCGACGGGCCTTTCCGACTCCGGTCAGGCCGGATCGCCGATTGGTATCTGGACGCTCGCCAGACGACTTTCAGCGGGGAGGGCGGTTTGCTCGTGGGGGCGGCTGTCTGGGAGCGCCTCGACAGTCCCGACGCGGTGGGCGGCATGACCATGGGCGCCGATCCCATAGCCTTGGCTACCGCCCTGCATGCGACCGGTATCGGTTCACCTCTCAGGGCCTTTTCGATTCGTAAGGCGGCCAAAGGTCATGGGACGGGTGGTCGGTTGGTCGGGCCGGTCGGTCGGGGGGATATGGTGGCGATTCTTGAGGATACGACGACCACCGGAGGGACCATTATGGAGGCCGTCGGGGTGGCTGACGAGGAAGGCCTCGAGGTGGTCCAGGTGGTGGTGCTGGTGGATCGCTCGAAAGGAGCAGCTGCAGGCCTCGTCAGTAGGCAAGGTATCCGTTACACCGCCGTCTTCACGCCCGAAGACCTCGGAATCCGGACATGACGGCGGCAACGGACACGGAGATAAGTCGTCAGCAGGTGATGATCCGGCGCCGTCCCTGGCGTAAGTGGCGCTTGGCGGCCATCGGTAGCGTGATGATTTTGCACGGAGGGGGCGTCGTGTTCGGCTGGTACCCGACCCGGTGGGTACTGGAGCTCATATATCCCGGTCGTGACATACCGGGTTTCGAGACCCGCGATCGAATCTGGGCCGGAGCCTTTCTCATTGTCGGCGCGTTATTGATTGGTATGGCGGCGGGTCGAGTAACTTTCCGCAGGCCCGTTATCGAGACGAGTGATACCGGGATCCGTTTATCGGTTGGTTCTCCCCTTGCGAGTCCGTTACCGGTCCGATGGGAGAACGTTAAAGAAATCGAGGCCGGAGTGTCCGAAGATGAGTTCGGCGCCTACTCCGCCTTGCTCCTGCGAATCGATGATCCGGAGGTCATTCCCGAAACCGGGCTTTGGAGAGCGCGATGGAACGATGGCGTGCTGGCGATCCCGGCTTCCGGTTGGCAGTGCCGGGTTGACGAGGCGGCGGAGATGCTGGTGGAGGCGAGGAGATCATCCGTCGCTCCGGGGAACGGGACCGGCGACGAGTCGGACGAACCCGAGTCGGACGAACCCGAGTCGGACCAACTCGACGTGCGAAGCGCTCAAGCAGGGGAAGGCGGGGAGGGGCCGGAAGACGGTCCCGCGATCACCGCGAAACCGTCGCAAACCGGGGCGCCGCCGGATTCCGAGAGGTCCGATCCTTACGAGGAGAGGACCCCGGAGTGATCCGACTGGGCGCCCATGTCCCTTCAGGTGATCCCTTGGAAGAGGCGGCGAAGAGGGCTGTGGACATGGTCCAGTTATTCTTGGTCAGCCCCAGGTCTTGGAAAAAGCCGGTTCCGAGGCAAGACGCCGAGCGGCTACGCGCTTCGCCGGTGGAGGTATACGTTCATGCGCCATACCTGGTGAATGTGGCCAGCCCGAACAACCGGATCCGTATTCCTAGTCGAAGGATTCTGGCCGACACTCTGGAGAGCGCTGAAGAGATCGGCGCCGCCGGCGTCGTGGTTCACGGTGGACATGTGACCAATAACGAAGCGGTGGAAGAAGGCTTCCCCCGATGGCGCAAGGCCTTGGAGTCGATCGAAACCACCGTCCCGATCCTCATCGAGAATACCGCCTCGGGGAAGAACGCCCCGGCCCGCCGCCTGCGCGACCTGGCCGGGCTTTGGGAGACCATCGGTGATCTCGGTGTCGGATTCTGCCTCGATACCTGCCACGCCTGGGCAGGCGGCGAGGAAATGGAGGGGTTGGTTGGTAAGGTCCTGGAAGCTACCGGACGTATCGACCTTGTCCACCTCAACGATTCCCGGGACGGCTTCAATTCGCGCCGCGATCGTCACGCCAATCTAGGCCGCGGCCACATCCCCGGCGATCTGTTGGTAGAGGTCGTGGAAGCGGCCGGCGCTCCGGCCCTGATTGAGACACCGGGATCGACCGAGGAGCACCGCGCCGACCTGGCCTGGATTCGAGATCGTCTGTGAGTGACCGCCGGCAGGCTTACACCGAAGAAACTGAGTAGGCGAGAAGCGAAATCCGCCAAGCGGGTCGGCGAACCGCCGGCTACCTACCGTATACATCCGCGATCGCCTCGCCGCACTCGGCTTCGATGGCATCTATGACCGGACCGTGTCGGGAGGCGTCATGGAGGATACCGCTCACCTGATGCGCGGTAACGTTCTCGGTTTGGACCTGACGGCAGACCTCCCACACCAGGTACTCCAGATCGCTCGGAGTGGCTCCACTCCTACACGAGGGTCCGATCAGGAGCAATACCGACAGGAGATACGCCGGTAGGTCGTCGAAGGGCCTCCGGCCGGACTGGTGCCTGATAAAAACCTCCTGCTCATCGGACCCTCGTCACCTTCTGAACTTGGCATATCGACAACGTTGACCACAATATGAACCTATGTTCTCGCAACGTGACGGTCCTCTGTCCTTGCAATGTATATGACGACCACAGTGGGTCGGGTTACAACCGTAGCGGTGGCCGTGGTGTTGATATTGGCTGCCTGCGGGTCGGGCGACGGTATCGAACCCACTGGTGACGCCCACAGTCAACACGGCGCCGGGGATCACCGGCCCATTGAAATCGGTGAGGATGTTGTACCTCCGAGCATCTCCATGGAGGTGATCGAAGACCCGTTAGAGGGATGGAATCTGGCGGTAACGCTGAGCAATTTCCGTCTCGCTCCTGAGAATGTGTCCGGTCCGCATGTGGATGGCGAAGGACACCTGCACTTGTATATCGACGGTCGTAAGGTGGGTCGAATCTATAGCCCATGGCATCACATAAGCATGCTCGAGGCGGGTGAGAGGGAAATCCGGGTCGAGTTGTCCGCCAATGACCATTCCCCGTTGGCGCTAGACGGGGACGTTATCGACGCGGTTGCCACGGTCGTCGTGGAAGAAGCCGGATCATCGGCGATGGGGCATGGCCATATGGAGGAACGCGCCGCCGGTGAGCCTTTCCCCTCCTTGAGCCTGAGGGTTGTAGATGATCCGGCCGGGGGATGGAACCTCCACGCCGCGCCGAACAACTTCCGTCTCGCTCCGGAGAACGCGTCAGGTCCGCATGTGGAGGGCGAAGGACACATGCACTTGTACATAAACGGACATAAGGTGGCCCGCCTGTATGGGAACTGGTATCAGTTGCCGCCGCTGGAAGCCGGGACGCATGAGATAAGAGTGGACCTACAGTCGAATGATCATGCGCGCCTGACCGCCGAGGGTAGGGTCATTGATGCGGTGGCGAGGCTTGAGGTGTCCCGCGAGGAGGCAACCGCTCTCGCCGGGGAGGGAGGACATTCCCACGACGGGACCGAAAGTCATAGCATGGCGAGCGGGACCGGCTACGCGGCGGATGTCGCCGATGCGGACCAGACGGTGGCTATCGAGATCGTCGGCGGCGTACCTGTAGACGGCTTCCGGCGGATAAGTGTGGACCTCGGCTCGGTGTTGGCATTGGCGATTAAGGCTGATATTGCAGACGAGGTTCATATCCATGGATACGACATCCTGCAGCCTGTTGCCGAGGGTCGTCAGGCGAGCTTCGCGTTCGTCGCCGAGATCCCGGGAGTGTTCGAGGTCGAGTTGGAACGCTCGGGGCGCCTACTCCTGTTACTGGAGGTTTCGTAGTCCTACATGGCTCGGACACAAACCGGTCCTTGTCTCGCGACCCGGTTCCTCAATTAGCCCCGATTTTTCATGCAGGGGGTTGAATGGGTAACCGAGAGAGAGGCAATCAACTCTCTGAACTGGGAAAATAGCCGCTTGACGGGCTTGGCGTGGCTTTTGCTACATCGGTGTGTCTGGGGCATGAAGAATCAGAGCTAGAAACCCAACATAGGTACAGGACACCTGGCGGCGCGGCCCGACTGGCCGTCGGATAATCTCTCTACTTCTTGAGTTCCGTGGCCTGTTTACGCAGATCGGCTGCGTCGGCGTGTAACCGCCGGATGAAGTCCTCATGGGTCCCGTTATAGAGGGATATACCGCACTGGACAACAGATATGATGATGTCTTTGATCTCCTCGTCGACCGAGGCCGGGAATGCCACCGCCGAGGTTCGTACCCGGGTGGATACCGGAAGGTTTATCAGGTAGTGAGGTCGTTCGAAGGCTTGCCGATCGAGGACCAACCTCCAGGACAGCAGTTTGGCGAACGGAAACTCCCGCGAGTAGCGGTCCCCGGTATAGACGACCCGTTGGTTGGTGACCACCATGGCCCCCTTCGTATCAAGCGGTGTCCAGACCTCGGCTGACTCGGTGATGTTCCCCGAATGTATGCCGGGGCGGTAGTAGACGCCCTTGGCGATCCGGATGCTGAGCCCGTGGGATGTGCCTCGGTAGGTCCGCTTTCGGGTACGCGATTCCAGCAATGACACCCCTTCGAAAATCGTCAACATTTCTTCACCGCGTTTCGCGACTATCGGACAGTCGGCGTCGGCCTCGTTCCAGAGTCGGGCGGGTTCGGCCAGTTGGTTGGCCAGCTTGTCGATGTTCTCCGCCCGGGCGGCCAGTTCGGAGGCTCGCTCTTCGGCGGCAGCCCGTTCCTGCGCCGCCCGTTCTTGTCGTTTCTTCTCTCGAAACCTACGGAACATCCCTTTACTCCCCGGTGAGTGATTCTCCTATATCAGTTGATAGCAGGCGCCTGGGACACATCTGTGCCCGGTGGCGCCCGTCGTATCTACCCACACCTACGATATTCCGTTGAGCGTCCGTACGGGTTATTGGTCGGCGGACAAGAGGATCCCTTCACCATCGGAGTCGACGCGGACCGTCTGGCCGTCTCGGAAGCGGCCTTCGAGCAGGCCTATCGCCAGCGGGTTGACCACCGCCGTCTGGATCAGGCGTTTGATCGGTCGCGCTCCGTAGGCAGGGTCGTAACCTTCTGCCGCCAGCCAGTCTGTGGCGCCGTCGGACAACTCAAGAGTTATGCCCCGGCTCTCGATCCGGTCTGCCAGTCGCGTGAACTGGAGTTCGACGATCTGACGGAGGTCTTCCTCGCCAAGCCGTGAGAAGACGAGGATGTCATCGATCCGGTTGAGGAACTCGGGTCGTAAGTGTTTCCTGACCACGCTCATCACCCGGTTCCGAACGGACTCCTGAGGGAGATCGGGATCTATCAACTCCGAACCCAGGTTGGAGGTCATAATCAGTATCGAATTGGTGAAATCAACGGTTCTCCCGTGACCATCGGTTAGTCGTCCGTCGTCGAGCACTTGGAGAAGGGCGCCGAACACGTCGGCGTGTGCCTTCTCCACTTCGTCGAGCAGGATCACCGCATAGGGACGGCGGCGGATGGCCTCGGTTAGCTGCCCGCCTTCCTCGAAGCCGACGTAGCCGGGAGGCGCTCCGAGCAACCGACTCACCGAATGCCGCTCCATGTACTCGGACATGTCGATCCGGACCACGGCCTTCTCGTCATCGAACATGAACACCGCCAGCGTCTTGGCCAGTTCGGTCTTGCCCACCCCGGTCGGTCCCAGAAACAGGAAGGAGCCGATCGGCCGGTTGGGATCCGCCAACCCGGCCCTGCTTCGACGGATGGCGCCTGCCACGGCGTTCACCGCCCGGTCCTGCCCGATGACTCGTTGGTGGAGATGATCCTCCAGGTGGAGCAGGCGGGCTATTTCGCTCTCCACAAGGCGCGATACAGGTATACCGGTCCAGCGGCTCACCACCGCCGCTACATCTTCGTCGGTCACCTCCTCGCTCAACATGCTCATAGTGGCTTGCAGTTCGGTCAGGCGCCTCTCGCGTGATTCGATGTCCGCGACCAGGCTCGGCAGCGCGCCATACTGAAGTTCCGCCGCCCTCTGGAGGTCTCCCGTACGGGTAGCCTGATCTATCTCCACCCGGGTGTCCTCGATTTCCTGTTTGGTGCTCCTGATGGCCTCGATCTGGTCCTTTTCATGTTGCCAATGGGTCATCAGGCGGTCCAGTTCTTCGGAGGTCTCGGCCATTTCCTGGCGCACAGCCACCATCCTGGCCTTGGATCCCTCGTCGGGTTCCTTCTCGAGGGCGTTCGTTTCGATCTCAAGCTGGCGCAGCCGTCGGGTAAGGGTGTCGATCTCCTCCGGCATCGAGTCGATCTCGATTCTGAGCCTGGAGGCGGCTTCATCCATCAGGTCGATGGCCTTGTCGGGTAGATGGCGAGCGGTGATGTAGCGATCGGATAGCCCGGCGGCTGCGATAAGGGCGCCATCCGTTATCCGCACACCGTGGTGTACTTCGTAGCGCTCTTTCAGGCCCCGCAGGATTCCTACTGTCTCCTCCACGGTGGGTGGTTCAACCAGCACGGGTTGGAAGCGCCGTTCCAAGGCGGCGTCCTTCTCCACATGCTTTCGATACTCGTCCAGGGTGGTGGCGCCGATCATCCGGAGTTCCCCCCTGGCCAGTAGGGGTTTGAGCATGTTGGATGCATCCATGGCGCCTTCCGCGGCACCCGCGCCCACCAAGGTGTGCATCTCGTCTATGAAGGTGATGATTGTTCCGTCGCCGGCTTTGATCTCGTCAAGGGTGGCCTTGAGGCGCTCTTCGAACTCACCTCGGTATTTGGCGCCGGCGACCATCGCGCCGAGGTCTAACGCAACGATGCGCTTGTTCTTCAGGCCCTCGGGGACATCACCGTCAAGAATCCGCAGGGCGAGACCTTCCGCGATGGCGGTCTTGCCGACGCCGGGCTCCCCGATCAGGACCGGATTGTTCTTGGTGCGGCGGCTGAGGACCTGGATTATCCGACGGATCTCGTCATCCCTTCCGATCACCGGGTCGAGTTTCCCCTCAGAAGCCAGCTCCACCAGGTCTCGTCCGTATTGCTCCAATGTTCCCCGGGTAGCTTCCGGATTGTCGGTGGTTACCCGCCGCGCTCCCCGGACCTTCTCCAACACTTCGGCGACGGCTGCCCTGGTGAGGCCGGAGGAGCGAAGCAGATGTCCGGCGGTGGTCTTGGAGTCCGAGATGGCGAGAAGCAGGTGTTCAACCGAGGTGTAGCTGTCTCCGGCCGAATCCATTTCCGACTGGGCGCTTTCCAGCACCCGGATCGAGTCCCGTGAGTAGCCGGTTTCGCGTCCACCGAACACCCTGGGGATCGAATCGATGAGATGACCTACCTCACGGCGCAGATTGGCGGGGTTGGCGCCCAGCCTGGTCAGCAAGGGCAAGGTTATGGTGTCGGTCTGCCCGAGCAGGGCGTGAAGCAGGTGGGCGGGCTCGACGTTCTGGTGGTTGGAGGCGACGGCGTTTTCCTGGGCGGAAACCAGTGCCTGTTGTGACTTCCGGGTGAATCTGCTCGGGTCCATGTTGTTTCTTCTCCTACCGACCGGGTAACCAACTGGTATAACAATGAACTCTGTCTCTTTATGCCAGAAAATCTAAGTCGAATACTATCAAGTTTGCTAGAGGGTCCCTCCAGTGTTGGAGAAATACCCGCAAGTTGGTTCCATAGAAACGGGGTGGGATGGAGGTATGGTCAGAGCGATGTGGGTGGAAGGGGCTCTTTGAGTTGCGCCTGGTGTGGTGAATCGTTGGCATACGTTCACGGCCACGCGGCCTGTTTGAATAGCCGTTGCCCGATGTTCGGACTCAACCAGGTGGAATGTTGTCAAGGCGAGAGTGCCGACAACGGTCAGGCGCCGACGCCGCCGGTTTCCCGGCGCGTTTCCCGGAAGTGGACGGATTGACGGTGGAGTCGCCGCCATCAGGTGAAGGTGATTCGGTTATCAGGCAATCGGAGGCCTGGGTTCTCGGATTCACGGGTAGCGAACTCCGGGCAACTACAGTGTCCGTATGAGTTGGGCATTCGACAACGGGACGATTCTTACCAGAGCCGCCATGGTGGGCGATCTCGAAAA
The DNA here is from genome assembly GCA_964516495.1 of uncultured Acidimicrobiia bacterium. Classification (GTDB taxonomy): domain Bacteria; phylum Actinomycetota; class Acidimicrobiia; order Spongiisociales; family Spongiisociaceae; genus JAPPFW01. Next base: position 57,557 of record CAZEZF010000005.1, read on the forward strand.
CAACGCGTTCGTCGTGGCGTGCGCGCAGACCGGCGAGGCGGTGATCATCGACGCGGCCGCCGAGCCCGACAGGGTGCTCGATCTGGCCGACGGCCTAGCGGTGCAGGCGCTCCTGACAACCCACGGGCACTTCGATCATCTGCGTGCGGTGGCCGCGGTGGTCGAGGAACTGGATATCCCTTTCCTGCTGCATCCCGCCGACCATGACCTGGCGGCCCGCACCACTTCCGTAGGCCCGGCGCCGCTGGCGGACGGCCAGATTATCCCGCTGGGGGAAACGAGCCTCCTGGCTATGCATACTCCGGGTCACACCCCGGGTTCGGTCTGCTTCCTCAGTCCGGGAGTTCTCTTCTCGGGAGACACCCTGTTTCCGGGAGGCCCCGGCGCCACCGGTTACGAGGGTGGTGATTTCGACACCATCATCAAGACCATCAAGGACCGTCTGTTCTCCCTGGATGACGACACCGACTTCTATCCGGGACACGGTCCCACCGCAGCCACGATAGGAAAGGTAAAGCCCGACCTTCCGGAATGGATCGCCCGCGGTTGGTGATAGTCCGGTAGACTGGCGACAACGCCGGGGGACAGGTGCGACCTTCAAGGCGGACCAGGTCCTGCTATCCGGCTCACACAATCCAACTGCTCTCCGGTGCAAACCGGGAGGTAATCCCCCAACCGTTTCGGTGGGGAGAAACGGAGCATCCATGTCGAATCCGACATCCGGAGACGGACCCGCCGCTCGCCGCAAGATAACCGCACCCGCGGTGCGGGCTCGCAAGGGCGGCGAGAAGATAACCATGGTGACCGCCTACGACTATCCGACCGGCAAGGTGGCCGACCTGGCCGGAGTGGACATGATCCTGGTGGGTGACTCGTTGGCCGGTGTGGTCCTCGGTTACGAAACCACCAACGAGGTGACCGTGGAGGACATGATCCACCACATTGCGGCGGTGTCCCGTTCCAAACCGCAGGCGTTGCTGATCGGCGATATGCCGTGGATGAGTTTCCACATCAGTCCCGAGGAGACGCTTCGCAACGCGGCGCGTCTCATACAGGAGGGAGGCGCCGAAGCAGTCAAGCTCGAAGGAGGGGTCGAGCGGACGGAGATGATCCGCAAGATCCTCTCGGCTGAGATTCCTGTGATGGGACACATCGGGCTGACCCCCCAATCCGTCCACGCTATGGGCGGTTACAAGGTGATGGGTCGGGGGCTGGACGACGCTCGCCGCTTGGTGGCGGACGCCAACGCGTTGGAGGAGGCGGGGGTGTTCGCCCTGGTGCTGGAGGGGGTCCCGGTCGATCTGGCGCAGGTCATTACCGAACAGGTGAGCATTCCTACCATCGGTATCGGCGCCGGTCCCCACACCGACGGCCAAGTGCTGGTCATGCACGACCTGCTCGGGTTCAACTTCGGCCATTACCCGAAGTTTGTCAGACGGTACGCTGATCTTGCCGGTCAATCCGAGCAGGCCTTGGCGGACTGGATCTCCGACGTACGGAGTGGGGGTTTTCCCACTGCATCCGAGTCCTACCGGATGGCGCCGTCGGTTGCCGATTTGCTCCGCGTCGAATACCAGGCGCCGAGTACGCAGACCGGTGGTCCGGATCTTCGAGCCGTGCGTTAACCCCGATTTTTAATGCAGGGGTTTGAAAGGGTAACCGAGAGAGATGCAATGAACTCTCTGACCTGGGAAAATAGCTGCTTGACGGCCTCGCCTGGACGGGGTACGTCTATCACCCAGAGGTGAAGGCCGGGACATCCCGTGAAAGTGGGCTTGACGTGGCCTTTTCGAGGTCGGTGTGTCTGGGGCATGAAGAATCAGGGTTAACCCGGAGCCGCCCCACCCCCTGAAATCCGGCCGATCCCACAATCCCGAGAAGACAAGCGGGTTACGGATTGGCGTGGGCGCCGACGGCAAGGAGGAACAGATCAAGGGGCAGGCTGCCGATTCCTGTGGTATCCGGATGGATGACAGGCGACCGGGGCGCCACCAGATAGCAGCCTCCCCGGAAGCGACGGTGTCGCCGGATGAGATGGCGAAGTCCTGATCGGCTGTGATCAGGGGAGGATGCGATCTCGAATGCCAGGGGATGCGTCGGATGCGCGTATATAAGGTCGACTTCGTTGGCGCCTTCTCGCCAGTGATGGAGTCGGATTCCTAGGCGGAGGGCGTGCGCCTGTAGTGACGCTGCAACCAGATTCTCCAGTAGGAGACCGAGTTCCACGGGATTGTCGAGAACCGCCAAGCCACGCTGGAGCGCGGCGTTGCGTACTGCGCCGTCGTAGAAGTACACCTTGCGTCCTCTCTTCTGGACGGTAACCTCCCGCCCCGAATAGTTGGGTAGTGTGAAAACCAGGAAGGTACGTTCAAGGTAGGCGAGATAGCGATGGAAAGTGGGCTGGGACATTCCCAATTCCCGGCTGATCTTCGCAGGGGAGAGCATCCCTGTTATCTGGGCGGCGAGGACGTATAGGAGGCGTTCCAGCAGGATCGGGTTGTCGATTCCAAACGATTGGGGAATGTCCTTGTATACGGCGCGCTCGACGGCGTCGCTCCTCAGTATCTGTTGCGAATCCAGTACGAGGTCCTCGTCGGGACGATCTCTACCTTGATCGGCGACCAGCAACTCGGGGAAACCCCCCACAAGCATGAACCTGCTTCTGGCCGATATCAGGTCGGTGTCGGCGTACCGGCCTCGGGGCAGGTTCCGGAGGGTCTCCGCCAGGGAGTTCCCGATGTCTATTTCGTAGGGATGACCGGTCAGGTCAAGATACTCCGAGAATTGGTAGGGCGTCAGGTATTGCTCAGACCACCTGCCCACCCCGCTTTCCAACCGACGCTCCCGCAGGGCGGCGGTGGCGCTGGAGGTGGCTGCTACCTGTACCCGCCATTTTTCATCGTAAAAGGTTTTCAACCATAGGTCCCAGTCTTTGGCATATACCAATTCGTCAAGCATCAGGTACAGTTGTGTAGTCTCCTCTGTGTCGAGAACAGTGTCCATAACCCCTCGGACCAGCGAACCCAGGTCGAACGGCATCAACAACGGGTGGTCCATCCGCATCCACCAAATACGCCTCGGGTCTACCCCATCGTTAAGGAGATGCCGGACCGTCTGGTAGAGAACTGTGGTCTTGCCGACCCGACGGGGACCCAGGATCAGTTGGTAGCGTCTCGGCCGGTTCCTGACGAGTCTTCGCCACAGTGTCGACGACAACGGACGTTCGGTCGAGTGAGCTAGTGATGCGGGTACGTTTCCCAACACATGCCAGGGGTTTTGCTGAATGATGACCCTCAGAAGATCATCGGGGTCCGGTTCCCAGATAGCCATAGACTTCCTGCTCGGTTGGGGCCTATTCGCGGATTAGCATAGTTCTGTAGACACTTATTTGGGAAATAGCTAACACGATCCCGCCGGTCGTGTGGCTTAACCCCAATTTTTCATGCAGGGGTTTGGATGGGTAACCGAGAGAGGTGAAATT
>CAZEZF010000006.1:0-58838 GCA_964516495.1 uncultured Acidimicrobiia bacterium
GCGCTTGACGTGGCCTTTTCGAGGTCGGTGTGTCTGGGGCATGAAGAATTGGGGTAAAACCGGGGATAATAGTTTGTTCGGGGGTGAGCGATCATGTTTACGCCGGCGACGAACCGCGCAACCCTCCGTTATGTCACCCCCAAGTGATATGTTCGCCATCAGATGAGTCACATAATCAAGGAAATCCGGGACCCGAGTCCGGCTGCATGGGAGCGCTCGGCAGTGTCGATAACCGAAGCCAAATGAATAGCGTGAGACCCTCGTTGACAGATACTCCATGTCTCTGGTGATCAATGTCGGGTCGCATCCCGACCAGCTGGTGTCCGAGCTATGTGCGAAACTGGCTATGCCGCCGGACGATCCGTTTGTCCGGGAGGTGGTGGCGGTTCCGACGAAGGGGATCGAGCGCTGGCTAACCCAGCGGATCGCATCCCGAACGGGTCGGTCGGCCACCGGTGACGGTATCTGCGCCAACGTAGCCTTCCCTTCCCCGCGCCGATTGGTACGCCAGGCGATGGGCGCGGTTCCCGACCTGGCCGCCGCCTTGGACGCCTGGCACGGACCGCCTCTTATAGCCACTGTCTTATCGGTGGTGGATGACCACCTCGACGAAGAGTGGATGTGGTTGCTTGCCCGCTTCATCGAAGGCCCTGATGGGGCCGGTCCCGCCATTGTCGGCAACGGGCGGCGACTCCGGGCGGCCCGCAAGATCGCCCGGCTATTCGGACGCTATGAACGGCGCCGCCCCGAGATGGTGCGCTCCTGGCTGGACGGTCGTGATCTCGCTCCCCACGGTCATGTCCTGTCCGAGGCCAACGCATGGCAGCCACGTCTATGGAGGTTGGTCCGGGAACGTATCGGGGCGCCGGGATTGGTGGAGTTGATGCCGGAGGCCTTGCTTCCCATCCGGGACGGCTCGGTCGATGTCAACCTGCCTGACCGGTTATTCGTGTACGGTCTGACCGCGGTCGATCCCCTTGATATTTCGGTGATCGAGGCGGTTGCCGCAAGACGTGACGTTGAGCTTTACCTGTTGCACGCATCGCCCGTTCTGTGGCGACAGACGCAGGCATTCTTGGCCGACCGACCTGTTAACAAGGAGATCCCGGCGAGGGCTGACGACCCGACCGCCGACCTGCCGGTCCATCCGCTGCTGCGTTCGTGGGCGCGGGAGAGTCGCGAACTCCAGTTCGTCATAGTCGGACGGAGCGCAACTTCGGGGACCTCGCCGGCCGCGCCGGAAGAATCGGCGCCCACCGGTCTGCTCGGCCTGCTTCAGCACGATATCCGTACCAACCGGGCCCCCGTCAGGGTCGAGGACCCATCCGGAGTGGGCGGCGTGACGGCCGACCGGTCCATACAGATACATGTGTGTTACGGTCCGAGGCGGCAGGTAGAGGTGCTTCGTGACGCCATCCTTCATGTGCTGGCCGCTGACCCCTCGTTGGAACCTCGTGACATCGTTATCATGACGCCGGACCTGGCCACCTTCGCTCCGCTCTTGGAGGCGGTGTTTCTCGGCCGACCTGATGACGCTACCCCGGACCTATCCGACGGCGCGACCGGCGCCATGCTCGCCCTTCCCGACCTACGCCTCCGGATTGCGGATCGGGCGCCCGCCGTCACCAACCCGCTGGTCCGTTTCACGGCCACCGTGTTCGATCTTGTCGGGTCGAAACTGGAGGCGGGCGCGATTCGGGAGTTGGTTGCCATGCCGGTGGTAAGGCGACTGTTCGGGATAGACGAGGAGACGGCTGACGAACTCGCCCGTCTGATCGATGACATCAACGTCCGCTGGGGTCTTGACGCCGGCCACCGCGACGACTGGAGCGCGGGACCGATCAGCGATCACACCTGGATGAGAGGCCTGGATCGGGCATTGGCCGGCGTCTTCTACGCGGATAGTGAGGTCCGGGTGGTCGGCGACATCGCTCCACTTTCCGGTGTCGAAGGTACCGAGACGGAGGTAGCCGGGCTGCTCGCCCAGATTATCGACCGGATCTCCACTGTGCGGTCGATCCTGGGCGAACCGCGACCGTTGTCGGAGTGGTCGTCGGCGGTTGCTGATGCGGTCCGCCTGCTGGCTGCTCCTGATCGGGACAAACCGTGGCAGTGGAGTGAGCTGGAGCGTTTGCTGGCTCGAAGCTTTCCGCCCGGCGGGACGGACACCCCGGATCCCTTGATAGGGGTGGACGAGGCGCGCCTGATAGTCGATGACTGGTCGCGGGACGTTCCGAGCCCCCTGCATTTCCGGACCGGCGACATCACCGTCTGCACGCCGGCCCCCATGCGTTCGGTTCCATACCGGGTGGTGTGCCTGCTCGGAATGGATGACCAACGGTTTCCCCGCAGTAGCAGAACCGACGGTGACGATCTCTTGATCGACCATGAACTGATCGGGGATTCTGATCCGGGCGCCCAGGATCGCCAGCTTCTGCTGGATGCCCTGATGGCCGCCGGTGAATACCTGATCGTTACATACTCGGGCCGGGACGAGTTGACCAACGCCGAGTTCCCTCCGTCTACACCGGTCGCCGAACTCCGGGATGTTGTCCACGAAATGGTAGGAGGCGAGCACTCCGACCGCTTCGTTACCTACCATCCCCTCCAACCGTTCAGCGAGAGCAATTTCCGGCCCGGGGCGCTCAACCTTCCCGGTTCGTGGGGCTTCGATCCTGCGCAGTTTGACGGAGCGGCGGCAATCCAGCTACGCGGTTCACGGAGACCGGCCGCCCAAGTCTCTCTTCCACCTCCCGACGGTGAGATGTTCTCCGAGATCCGGCTGGACGATCTGCGGAGGTTCCTGGAGAATCCGGCCCGCGAGTTTCTCCGCCGACGGCTCGGATTCGTTATTCCGCCTCGCGGTGAGATTCCCGACGACAGCGTTCCCACGGTCCTCGACCCCCTGAGTGAGTGGAAGGTCACCGACCGTCTCCTCTCGGGTTTGCTGAACGGACACTCCATCGAAACACTGGAAGCTCACGAAAGAGCCGACGATACTCTCCCGTCCGGCTTCCTCGGCGCCGAGGCCCTGGCCAAGGCCAGACAGAGGGCGAGCGACCTGAGTGAGGCGGCTTCAGCGGAAGGCCATGACCCCAACGGATTCCGGCAATATACCGCCACCGTCCGGATCGGCGGTCACAAGATCGACGGAACGGTAAGCGCTGATCCCGCCACCTCTCGGCTCGACATCGTCACACCGTCTCGCCTCAAGGGGAAGCAGCGGCTCCGCGCGTTTGTGCAGGTAGTTTTCCTGTCGGCGGTCGAACCCGAAATCCCGTGGCAAGGTTTGTTGCTCGGCCGCCACGTCAGCGGCGATAAGCTCCGTCGGGTGACGATCGGGCCTATCCGAGGTAAAGGGTCGTATCGTCGAACGGAGGCGGAACGGCTTCTGTCCGGTCTGGTCGATCTCTACATCGAAGGCCTGGTAACCCCTATCCCCATGCCGTGCGAGACCTCGTACACCTGGCAGAGGAATATCGGAAGCAGTCGCAGCCGCGCGGCGGGCTTGGCCCGAGGGAAATGGGAGACCGACCGGTTCTCGCCTGAAGGGAAGGAACCGGCTCATGAGTTCCTGTTCCCTGACCTGGCCACGATGTCCGCGTTGCAGCAGAGCCCGTTTCCTGCATACGCCGAGCGGCTGTGGAGACCGGTCCTCCCGCTGTTAGGGGAAAAGTCGTTATGACCGCTATCAACGCATACGATCCCTTCGAGCCCTTGGGTGACGGCGCCGCCATCATCGAGGCCAGCGCCGGAACCGGGAAGACCTTCACCATCGCCGCGCTGGTGACCCGCCTGGTGGCGGAGGAGGGGATTCCCCTGGATCGCATCCTGGTGGTCACCTTCACCCGCGCGGCTACGGCGGAGCTCAAGGACCGGATCAGGCGCCGGCTGGTCTCATCCCTCCGAATGCTCCGCGATGACCCCGGGGACCGTCCCGATGATGACCACATGAAGGTGTTACAGCAGGTCGCGGGGGACAGCAAAGCCCGTTACGTCGATCGGCTGGACAAGGCTCTCACCCACTTTGATCAGGCCCAGATATTCACCATCCACGGCTTCACCAGCCGCCTGCTGAGCAAACTCGGATTCAGATCTCGCATATCTGAGGACGTTGAACCGGGGGAGATCGATGAGATGATCTTGAGGAGTACCGCGGCCGACTTGGTGGTTCGTCACTTCGGGGTGACTCAGCCGGATCATCCGGGGGGCGCCGTCAATCTGGAGGATCTGATCGAAATAGGCAAGACCATCGTGGCCACTCCTGACGCCCGGCTCGTCCCGGCCCCGACCGGGGCGGATGATGCTGTCAAGCAGCGGGTGGAGTTGGCGCAGGAGTTGGATGCGCTGCTGGCTCGGCGCCGGCGGGCGCGGGGAATGGTCACCTTCGACGATACCCTTGTGGAGGCCCGCGACACGTTGACCGACCCACGGGTGGGAGACGCCGCCCGAGAACTGCTGGAGCGTCGATACTCCATTGCCCTGATCGACGAAGCCCAGGACACCGATCCGATCCAGTGGCAGATTCTGCGAGCGGTGTTCGATCGGTCCAGGCTGGTCGTTATCGGTGATCCGAAACAGTCTATCTACGCATTTAGAGGCGCCGATATCGAGTCCTACCTGTCGGCGGTACAGCGGGCCGTCGCCCAACGTACCCTGGAGACCAACTGGCGAAGTGACGGCCCTTTGGTCGCCGCTCTCGACACCTTGCTCGCCGGCGCTACGTTCGGCGATCACCGCATCGGTTATCGCCCTGTCCGTGCAGCCCACGGGAATCAGGGCAGTTGTCTATCCGGAGTGGGCGCTCCGCTCGAAATCCGTCGTTTCTCCGACGCGTTTCCACTGCCCCGCAGGCGATGGGATCGTTTCTTCTACATCCAGCCCGCGAGGGAGGCGGTCGCACGCGACCTGGTTTCCGAGATTGTGCGACTTCTGACCTCCGAGGCCCGCCTGATCGAAAATACCGGCGCTCGACCCGTCGGACCCGGTGATATAGCCGTACTCTGCCGCACCGGAAGGCAGGTGGAAACGGTCAGGGAGGCTCTTCGAGCCGGTGGTGTGCCGTCCGTCGTAGCGCGAACCGGGAGTGTCTTCGCGACTGCGGCGGCCGAGCAGTGGCGGCGTTTCCTACTGGCGGCGGAAAGACCGAGCCGCCCCGGGTACCTGCGTCTAGCCGCCACCTCCGTGCTGGTCGGTATGACCCCCCGCCGGATAGCGGACTTGGAGGACGACGCGATCCTGGCTCTCCAGCAACGCTTTATCGGATGGCAGTCCCTCATGCACAACCATGGAGTGCCTGCCATGTTCGCCGAGGTCGTCCGAACCACATCCCTCACCTCTCGGGTGCTGGCGGGGGAGGGGGGTGAGCGGATGCTGACCGATCTCAATCACATCGCCGAGGAGTTGCACTCGGCTTGGCGAAGGGGACGGATCGGTTCCCTGGTGGTGTGGATTGAACGGGCGATGGAGGATGCGGTCCGGAAAGCCGAATCCGGGGTCGAGGACGTCGAGTCTCGGCAGCGGCGCCTCGACACGGACGCCGCCGCGGTCCAGGTATTGACTATCCATGCGGCCAAGGGTCTGGAGTTTCCGATCGTGATGGTTCCCTACCTTTGGGACATGCCCCGGATCACGCCCCGCGTTCCGGTGTTCCACGACCCGGCGCCGGCGCCCCTCGGCGAGCCGAAGGGACGCCTTATCGATGTAGGCGGTCGTGACTCGCCCCACTTCGATACCCACAAGGAGTTGGCTATGGAGGAGGAAACGGCGGAGGAGGGCCGCTTGCTATATGTGGCCCTGACCCGGGCCAAGCATCGGTTGGTCGCCTGGTGGATCGAGAATACGGAACATGCGAAAAGGAGCAAGTTCAGTTACCTACTAACCGAAGCCGGCGAGCCCGGACGTGAGGTCGAGCGGCTTATCGAGAGGTCTCGCGGGACGATCAGCCAGACGATCCTCGACACGCCTCAACCTGTCGTTCCCTACAATCCGGACGACCGGACCGAACACAGCTTGCTACGAGCGGGCTTCGACCGCACCCTCGACTACGAATGGCGAAGGGTCTCCTTCTCGTCTTTGTCGCCCGACCGTCCCTTGGAAGGCGGAATCGATACGGCGGAGGAACCCGACCGGATAGACGAGGTAGATGATGGTCCGGCGGCGACCGGTACCGGCGGCGTATCCTTGATGGCGGACCTCCCCAGAGGCCCGCGTTTCGGGTCCTTCGTGCATCGGGTTCTTCAGGAGGTTCCCTTTGACGCGCCCGATCTCCCGGGGACCCTTGCGTCCGAGCTAGACCGCCTCACCGGACAATCGTCCTGGAACTTCGATGCAGACGCTTTCGTGAGGGCGATGATTGCCGTTCTGGAGACGCCGCTGGGCGCCCGCGACGACGATCCCTCTCTGCGTGATCTGGATGGTCGTAAGATTCTCAAGGAGTTGGAATTCGAGCTACCTCTGCGCGCCCGCGACTCTGCTATATCGTTGCCGGACCTCGCGGAGGTCGCCCTGGAGTATTTGAACGATGACGACCCGCACCGCCCCTACTTCTCTCGCCTCGGTTCTATTGACCCGTACCGATTCCGGGGGTTCATGGCCGGCGCCATCGACATCGTAACCGTCCTGCCCGGTCCGAAGTGTGAACGCTATGTGGTGATGGACTTCAAGTCGAACACCCTTCCGTCACCGGGTGACCAACCTGACGCGACCGACTACGGACCGACCGCCCTTGTAGACGCCATGCATCACGGCAACTATGTACTTCAGGCGTTGCTGTATCAGGTGGCGCTTCATCGTTATCTCCGACTCAGGCTTGCCGGATACGATCCGAACCTTCACATGGGTGGATCCGACTATCTGTTCATGCGAGGCATGATCGGGTCCGGAACACCCGTTGTAGAAGGTGAACGATGTGGGGTGTCCCGGTGGCGCCCGCCGGTGGATCTGATCGTAGCCGTGAGCGATCTATTCGCAGGTCACCGATGACCCTGACCGACCGGATCAAGGCGGCAACCGCCCATCCGGGGGTGGTGGTCGGCGTTTCCGGTCTGGCCGCATCATTCAACGACGAAGGCGTGCTGTCTCCTCTCGACGTTCACGCCGCGACCACGATGGCGCGGGTTATGGGAGAGACCGATGAATCAGTGGTACTGGCGGCTGCCTTGGCGGTGCGAGGCGCCAGGTTCGGGCATGTGTGCATCGACCTCGAAAGCATGCGGGAATCAATGGTGGTCGAGGGACAGCCGCCCGAGGTGCTGGAGGGTTTGCCATGGCCGGATCCTCACGACTGGCCGGCGCGGGTCGCCGCCGGACCGATGGTTGGAGACGGCCGGGGTGAGGAACCGTTGGTGATGGTGGAGGGTCGTCTCTATATGGAACGTTACTACCGGTACGAGAACCGGCTGGTAGAGCTGCTTGGTGCCAGGGTCGCCACTCCGGAGATTCTTCTCGCTCCCGGGGTTCGAACGGCGCTGGACACCCTGTTTCCTCCGACGCCGGACAACAGCCCGAATCGCCAGCTGACCGCGGCGGAGACCGCTCTACGAAGTCGGTTGACGGTGATAGCCGGTGGTCCCGGTACGGGTAAGACCTACACGGTGGTCAGGATGCTCGCGGCCCTGGCCCACCACCCGGATAGTTTTCCTCGGGTGGCTCTGTGCGCGCCGACCGGCAAGGCCGCGGCCCGCCTGAATGAAGTGGTCGAGGAATACGCCTCCGAAGCCTCCGATCCTCTGGTCCGGCGCCGGATGGAGAACCTGCAGATCAGCACCATCCATCGGCTTCTGGGGTGGGCGCGAGGGCGAGGTAGATTTCTTCATAACGAAGGCAACCTCCTCCCCCACGATATGGTGATAATCGACGAGTTGTCGATGGTGTCGCTACCGCTGGCCGTCAAGTTGATCACCGCGATACGCTCCGACGCCAAGTTGGTGTTGGCGGGTGATCCCTTCCAACTCAAGTCCATCGAGGCGGGCACCGTTCTCGGCGATATTGTGGGTCCGGCGCAGGGAACCCCGTATCCGAGTCGACCGGCGGATGAACCAGGAACCGCGCCCCTGGCTAAGCGGGTGGTGACTTTGCAACGGGTGCATCGTTTTGACGAGCAGGGGCCGATAGCGGACTTCGCCGACGCGGTACGGACCGGCGAAGCCGACCAGGCGGTTCGACTGCTGCGAAGCGGCGCCCGATCGGTAGGTTGGGTCGAGGACCGGACCGGAGCGTCCTTCCGCCGATTGACGGAGCGGTTGACGGCGCACCGGGTTCGGTTGGTTGAGCTTGCATCCGAACCGGGAAACGAGGGAGCGGCGCTCGCCGCCTTGAACGAGTTGGCGGTGTTGTGCGCCCATCGGGAAGGTCCGGGGAGCGCCGACCAGTGGCGCCGGGACATCGAGACGGCTCTTGACGAGAGGTTCCCAGGGCTTCGTTACGGGGGGGAGTGGTATCCGGGGCGGCCTCTTATGATCACGGCCAACGACTACACCCTTGATCTCTACAACGGGGATATGGGTGTGGTAGTGCGCACCGCGGAAGGGCTAAGGGCGGTCTTCGAGCGGGGGGGATTACGCAGTTATCCGCCCGGTTACCTGGGGGATCATTCCACCGTCCACGCCCTGACCATCCATAAGAGCCAAGGGTCCCAGTTTGCCGAAGTGGTGGTCTCGCTTCCTTCCGAGGAATCCAGGTTGCTCACCCGGGAACTTCTGTATACGGCGGTCACCAGAGCCTCCCGCCGGGTCACGATCGTGGGGGAGTCGTCCGTGATCCGGGTGGCGGTGGATCGCTCGGTCCAGCGCGCCTCCGGGTTACGAGCGACGTTATGGGGTGAGGCCGCCGATCCGGTGATCGAGCGTCGGAAGTGATAGAACCGGAGAATCCGACGACCACCGCCCTCGCCAAGGCCAACCGTCGGCGTTCTGACCTCGATGCCCTGCGGGGATTCGCGATGTTGTTGGGGATCGGACTCCATACGGCGCTGAGCTTCTTTCCGTCAGCGTGGTGGGTGCGGGACCGCACGGCCGACTTCGGGGGATTGTTCGACGAGTTCCTGTGGGCGGTTCATGGGTTCCGTATGCCGGTGTTCTTCTTGATGAGCGGCTTCTTCACTGCTCTGTTGTGGCGCCGCCGCGGCCTGCCTGCCCTTCTGAGGCATCGGCTGCGAAGGGTTGGATTGCCATTGCTCATCGGGATGATCACGATCGTTCCGTTGACAGGTTTGGTAGGTAGCTGGGCCACCCGGTCTGCTTCGTCGCCTCAGGCAGCGGACGACGATGTTTTCGCCCACGTATTTCTCGGCGATGTTCATGCGGTCGAGGAGATGCTCATCGAAGGGATCGATGTAAACCTGCGCAGCGAGCCGGGTGGTTGGACACTTCTTCATGCGGCGGCTCTGGTCGGCGACACCGAGATGATGGAGTTGCTGCTCTCCAATGGAGCTGAACCGGCGCCGGTCGCCGCCGCTTCGGAAGGGGAGACGCCGCTGGGCGTAGCCTTCCACTACGGTAACGAAGAGGCCGCCGACCTGCTGGTGGCGTATCGGGGCGGAGATCCTTTGCCTGACGGCGTGGTCTGGTCGGACATTCCGGGCTGGGGTGACGGGGCCGCCGACATCGACGAAACCGATGAGCCTGCTATCGGCTCAGACGTCATGGACCTGGTAGCCCGATTCCATCACCTGTGGTTCCTGTGGTTCCTACTGTGGCTGGTAGCCGGGTTCGCGCTGGTGGCCCTGATAGTCGACCGCAGACCTCCTCGGGGCGGCGGGCCGGGCGCCGTGCAATCCGGGCTCAGGATGCGACCGGCGACACCCGGTCGGATAATGTGGTCGATGGTTCCGCTGACCCTCGTCCCTCAGCTCTTTATGGGTCGGTTCGGTACATACCCGGTATTCGGGCCGGACACGTCCGACGGGTTCATCCCGGTTCCTCATATCCTCGCCTACTACGCCGCCTTCTTTACGTTCGGCGTTCTGATGTTCCGCCGGAAAGGTAGTAGCGGCGCCCTCCTGTCCGACACTATCGGAGGACGGTGGTGGCTGTATCTGCCGATAACAATGCTGGTGGTGTTTCCGGCGGGCCTCAGCTTCACCTTCGATCCGATCTGGTTTTCCTGGCCCGTGGCTTCGATGCTGCAGGTCGCCTACGCGTGGGGAATGTGCTTCGGGTTGATCGGGCTGTTCCGGGCGCTGCTTCGGAAGGAACGGCGGGGAGTCCGTTACTTATCCGATTCCTCTTACTGGCTGTACCTGATCCATCTACCGGTGGTGATAGCAGCACAGGTGATCGTCCGGGATTGGGACCTACCCGCAGAGGTCAAGTTCGTGGTTATATGCGTAGGCGTAACCGCCCTGCTGCTCGCCGGTTATCAGCTGTTCGTGCGGTACACCCCTATCGGGACGTTGCTGAACGGCAAGAAGGTACGCTCCGGTCGGCCTGGATCAGACAGATGACGATAGGTTGCAGCCACCCCACGGAAGGCCGGCAGTCGGTTTCCATCGTCCTGTGAAGGACGTATCTACCTGGTAGGCCGGGGCGGCGCGATGACCTTGCACCTCGGTCCCGGCGATCTACTAACCCCAATTTTTCATGCAGGGGTTTTGGATGGGTCCGAGAGAGATGAGATGAACCACATGACCTGGGAAGATAGCTGCGTGGTGGCCTCGCCTGGCCGGGGCGCCCCCATCACCCTGGGGTGAACGCCGGGACGCCTCGTGAAAGTGGGCTTGACGGCTTCTTGTCAGCTACTTGAAGAAGAATTACATCGCCGACAACATCGCGTAATCCTCATTGGTGAGGAGGCTGGCAGGCAAGAGCGCGTTGATCACCGGTGCGGGATCCGGAACAGGCGCGCCGCGACGGTCCGGGAGTTCGGACGGCTCGACATCGTCTATAACAACGCCGGGGTGGGTTCGGCCGGATCGGTCGCGGACGCCACCGAGGAGAACTGGGACCGGTGCTTCGATGTCAACGTAAAAGGGACCTGGTCTCGCCGGGTCAGGAGATTGAAGCGCCGGGGAAGACCAGGAGGCGTGGGGGGCGATCCGTATGATCGTACGATCAAGAAGCCTATCAAGGAGTGAGGGCAGACATGAAACAAGAGATTCGGACAGGAGGAGCGCCGGCGCCGGCGGGCGCCTACTCCCAGGGTATCCGCGTAGGTGACCTAGTGTTTACGGCGGGCATGGGTCCGATCGACGTATCAACCGGCAAGGTGGTGGGCGACACGATCGAGGCGCAAACGGAATTGACCATCGACAACCTGGCTGCGGTTCTGGAGGAAGCCGGTACCAGCCTCAACCACGCGGTGAAAGCGACCGTTCATCTCCAGAACCTTGGCGATTTTGCGGCTTTCAACCAGGTATACGAGCGTAGGTTCAGTGATCCCAAACCGGCGCGCACGACTGTGGGAAGTGACCTCATGGGGATTCTGGTCGAGATCGATCTGGTGGCTGTCATCCCTGCCTGAGCCCGTCAGTGCTCAGACTAACTGGTCGCCAGGTCAGGTCCACCGTCTCCGAAGGTAGCTTTACCTGGTTCTTCCGGCCATCCGGAATGCGATCATCGGGTGTGGTCCGACGTGATCCGGCCGTCTGCATTCATCGGGTTGACTACCGGCTCTATCCACCCGACTCAAATAGTGTTCCGTAGCCTGACCAGGTCGGGGACCGCTTCCATCATGCGGTCGTGGTATTCGAGTTCTCGGCGCCACCGGACCGGTATCGCCTCGGCCCCGTGTAGGACGCCGGCCAGACCTCCGGCGATAGCCCCGGTGGTGTCGGTGTCCCGGCCACGATTGACCAGACTTACAATCACCTCCTCGAAAGTGTCGTCCTGCTGGATGGCCCATACGGCGCAACGCAGGGAATCGATTACATAACCGGAGGTGCCGAGGTCTTCCACCGACAGAGTAGGGTCCACATCCAGAGCTTGTCGCACATCCGAGTGCAGATCCAGGGATCGGGCGGCGCCGAGGGCGTGCCGCACTTCCGCTCCGTCCAGAAGGACGTTGACGATCTCGCCGTAGGCCAGGCAGCTATCGGTGCATCGGACGTGGGCGTGGGTTATCGCGGAGATCTCGACCAGCTCTCGGCGGCGGGTATGGTCGTTGGCCCGTACCAACGCGGTCGGAATGCACCTCATCAAAGATCCGTTCCCGCACGAGTACTCGCCTCGCCCGCCGCTTCGTCGTGGATCTCCGCCCCGTCGCACCTTGTCGAGTGCCCGCGCGGTGGCTCCACCGATGTCCAGCGGTCCTTTGCGGTACCAGTCGACCATGTTGGCGGCCACCTTCTCTAGTGTGTAGCGGCCGTCGAGGTAAGCGGACAGGACCGCCCAGGTCAGGTCGGTGTCGTCGGTTCCCTGTCCCGGTCGCCAGCCGAATGGCCCTCCACCGATGATTTCCCGGTGGACTCCGTACCGGTCGCGTATCTCGGCGGCGTTCATGAATTCCAACGTGGCGCCGAGGGCGTCACCGGCTGCTACTCCCAGCAGACCTCCGGCTATGCGCTCGTGGATATCGATCATGTGGCTCTCATTATCGTCTTCGTGCGGCTACCCTACCCGCCTCTCCGGGAGTGGTGTCTGCCAAAACAGGGGGGTTCACAGGAAGTACTATTGTGGATAGGATATGGCTATGGACTCTCTTGCATTCTGGATTAATCCCGCGATATTAGTAGCGCTCGGGACATTGCTCTGGCGCGCCCAGATCAGGCGGTTCAATCAGGTTGATGCCCGGTTTGATCGGGTTGACGCCCGGTTTGATCGGGTTGATGATCAGATGAGAGAGTTGGCTGCGGGGGTAGCGACGAACGGTAGGAGCATTGCGCGACTTGAGGGTCGTCATGAGGGTCATCCTCAGCCTTCTCTTCGCCGGTCTGGGGCAGGGACTCCGGCGTCTCGGGACGCCTAGCCTCGCGCCGCTCCAACCCTATTTAGACACCGTTCATGTGGCCCGGTCTTGTGGCCCCGTTGAGCCGCTTGACTATCCCGAGAACCTTGCCGGCGGCTACCCGGTCTCGTTTACGATCACGTTCCTGCCCAGAACCCGGCGGTTTCTCAAGCCGTGGATGGCCGCTTCGAGTCCGTCGAGGTCCGTCCGGTCGGCGATTATCACCTGCAGTCGACCCTGAGCTGCCAGGGAGATAGCTGTCTCCAGGTCGTTCTTGGATCCGGCCGCAGATGTGAGAATCCTCAGTTCGTTCTTGATCAAGGCCCCTGGATGGATGTCGAGGGGTTGTCGGGTGTATCCGATCTGTACAAAGGCGCCTCCCGGAGCAAGGCACGCGAATCCCGCTCGCATGGTGTCGGCGGTTCCTACCGTCTCGAAGAAAACGTCCGGGGCTCGTCCCAGAAGCCCGGCCGCCTGTCGGGGGAGGGTTGCGTAGCCTTCCGCCTTCTCGATCAACAGGCCTGTCCGGGCGCCGAGGGAGTGGGCCAACTCCAGCTTGGCGGGATCGTCGGCCACCGCCAGAACCGTAGCGCCGACCAGGCTCGCCACTTGGGTGAGCATAAGTCCGACCCCTCCGATCCCGTTAACCACCACCGGATCACCGATACCGATGCCGGCTAGCCGGGTCGCATGAACCGCAGTCATCCCACTACAGGAAAGCACCGCCCCGGCTTCGAACGATACGGACTCCGGAAGCGAGACGAGGTTGGCCTCCGGTACCACCGTGTACTCGGCAAAACCGCCATCCACCGTGAACCCGATCATGCCGGCCGAACCTTCACACAGCCGGTCCCTGCCCGATCGACAATACCGGCAGGCGCCACAGTTGAGGACGTTGTACACGGCTACCCTCCGGGGCGCCCCTCCGGAACCTGACGCAGGGTCGATGGCGAAGCCGGCTACCTCATGTCCCAGGATCCTCCGCTCGCCGAGAGGATCGATGAGGCCTTCCAGGAAGTGGAGTTCCGTACCGCACACTCCGGCGGAGACAACCTGAACCAGCACCGATCCGGCCGATACGGCGGGTATTGATCGTCGGGCCGATCGAATATGGCCTTCGGTAAGTTCCATCGCCTTCATCATGCCGACAACCTCCATCACTACCATTAGCCATCAATCTGATCGTAGTTGGCTCACCAGGCGCGGGACGGCCCGTCCGTTCCCGCCGGACTGCAAGAGTTCGGAAACCTATGGAGGCGTCCGCCGAGGAGGGGTCCTTTTCGCGGGGACGATCGCAGCGTGTACGATGAGGTCTTGCAAAAGCCGAAACCCGTGGATACTTGGGAGGTAACTTAGAGTGTCGACATCTCACCGCAGCAGTACTCGTCGTCGGGTGGGTGGCTCGTCGCTGACTCTTGAACGCTTGACTCAGGTATTCGAGAAGAACGGTGAACCGTTGGTGGCCGTAAAAGACGTTTCACTCAAGGTGAATCAGGGCGAGTTCCTGACTCTCGTGGGGCCTTCGGGTTGTGGGAAGTCTACGCTCCTCAAAATTGTCGCCGGGCTGCTGACGCCGACATCAGGTCGAGCCTTTCTGGGCGCCGACCAGGTAGTCGAACCACGGGAGGAGATAGGTCTGATGTTCCAGACCTCGACCCTCTTTCCATGGCGTAACGTGATCCGCAACATCGCTCTTCCACTCGAGATCACCGGGACGATGGAACCGGATGGTGAGCAGCGAATAGCAGATGCGATCGAGCTGGTCCGTCTGCAAGGGTTTGAACACCACTATCCGCGTGAACTGTCCGGAGGAATGCAGCAGCGGGTGGCCTTGTGCCGTCTTCTCGTTTCCGAACCCGAACTCATGTTGCTCGACGAGCCGTTCGGTTCTCTGGATGAGTTCACAAGAGAGCACCTCAACAGCGAGTTGGCCCGGATCACCGAGCACGAGAATAAGACTACCCTATTCGTGACCCATAACATCCGTGAAGCGGTGTTCCTCTCCGACCGGGTGGCGGTGATGGGTACCAAACCGGGTCGCCTTCTGGATGTGGTCGAGATCGGCCTTCCACGGCCGAGAGTAGCGACCACCAGGCGGTCGGATGAGTTCAACGGACTCGTCAACCATATCCGTGAAGTGCTCGGTCTTTACTAACCAGGAACGGAAAGGAACTCCTTGATGGATACCGATAGCATTGCCGAATCCGGTAGCTTGGAGACCGACTCCTGGCGCCTTTCCGACAAGGATTCACGGTTCAGGGGGATCTGGACCCAGATACTTCTGACCGGATCCGTCGTAGTGGCCTTCTGCCTCATCTGGGAGGTGCTCAGCCGCCTTGATCCGAGTTTCTGGCCCGAGATAGTGTTGTCCAAACCATCTGAGATTTTCCCGGCGTTTCTTCAGGCTATTACCACCCCATTCGTTCTGTGGCATTTCTGGGTGACCTTCCAGGAGACGGCTATCGGGTTCGTGCTCGGCGCAGGAGGAGGGTTCCTACTGGGTACCTATGTGGCTTTGGTTCCCACCTTCAGAAAGGCCTTCTATCCGGTGATCATCTTGTTCCAGTCGACGCCGCGGGTGGCGCTGGCGCCGGTGTTCATCGCCTGGTTCGCCTTCGGAATCACGTCCAAGATCGCTCTGGCTGCAACCATCTGCTTCTTCCCGGTGCTTATCAACACCATTACCGGTCTTACGCTCATCGATGAGAACGCCGGTCTTCTGATGAGGTCGCTGAGGGCGTCTAGATGGCAGACGTTTCGTCATCTACGGCTGCCGAGTTCGATACCGACCGTGTTCGCCGGGCTCAAGGCTGCGCTCACCTTTGCCCTGATCGGCGCCATTGTGGGTGAGCTCACCGCCACCAACGAAGGGGCCGGTCACCTGATCGAGACCGCGGCATTCCAGTTCCGTAGCGATGACGTATTCGCCTATCTACTGATGCTGTCCCTTATCGGCCTAGGACTGTTCCTTATAGCATCCCGGCTGGAACGGAAGCTACTTTTCTGGCATGTGGATATCGAACATCGTACATAGGCGGGAGCGCGACGGGTTATTGCCCGGGGTCAGGCTCACCGGATCCACCGGAGAAAGTCCCTGATGTCGCCGGGTTTGTCTCTATCGATGACCTAACCGGCCCCGCAGAACGGTACTTACAGGTAGAATCATCATCGTGAGCGGACTGCTCACCCGAGACAAGGAGGAACATATGAAACGAACCACCCGCTTGACCCGGCCTTGGTCGGTCATGTTGGCGCTGGCCGTCGTGTTGGGAATGATCGGGGCGGCATGCGCCGAGGAGGAGGAACTCAGAGATGTGGACCTTGCTCTGTCCACAACCAGTTCGTTCGGCTATGGCTACTGGATCGCCGTAGGTCTCGGATACTATGAGGAAGAGGGTCTTAATGTGAGCCTGCAAGGAACGGGCGGGTCGTCGGACGTCGCCCAGATCCTCGCCGCCAACAACGCCGAGGCCGGGATGGGTGTGCCGGGGGCCATGCTCCCTGCGATTGAGCAGGGCGCCGGGTTGTACCCCTTCTTTACATACGCCTACGGAGAGGTTTTCGACGTGGTCGTGCCCGAAGGATCCTCCATCAACAATATCGCCGGTTTGGCGGGAATGACGATCGGCATTTCGGAGTTGGCCGGTGGAGAGGTTCCGCTGGTTCGAGCGCTACTGGTCGAGGCGGGGCTGGATCCCGATGCCGATGTGCAGATCATCGAGGTAGGAACCAATGCGCCCAGCGTCAAGGCGTCGATGGACGACGGCCGGATTGATGCCTATTCGTCGGCCAAGTCTGATATCGCTTCGATGAACGCGGCCGGTCTCGGCACCGTATCGATCGCTCCGTCGTCACTAAATACTCTTCCCGCCGAAGGGCTGCTTGCCGCTGAGGACTTTAGGGATGATGACGAGTTGTTGGTCGGCCTAGGCCGGGCTACAGCCAAGGGCCAGCTGGTGGCCTACACCAACCTGGACGGCGCGGTATGCGTTCTGAAGGACCTCATTCCTGAGGAGTTCACCGATGACGCGGAAGGTCGAGCCGGTTTGGCCGCGGTTATCGATATCACCACCGCCCCGCAGCAAGGCGGTGAGTATGTCTTCGGATTCCTGGATGCGGCGGGTTGGAATACCTATGTGAACATCTTTATCCAGGGTGGAGTGATCAGCGAGCAGATCGACATGGGTCAGTATGTAATCGATGACCTCCTTGATCAGATCAACGATTTCGACCAGCAGGCGATCATCGATGACGCCAACGATCTGGAGACCGACTGCTGATCGGTGCCTGATCGGATACTGACCAACGCATCCTTCGTAACTGACGGCGACCGTCCTATCGAGGCGGTCGCCGTCAGCGGTCAGAGGGTTCGTTGGATGGGCGCCGTCGATGATGTACAGGCAACGGCGCCACCGAACGCGGAGGTGGTTGACCTAGGGGGTGGAGTCGCTTTCCCCGGCTTTGCCGACTCCCATGTGCATGCGGTCAACTACGGCCGATCGCGGTTAGGGGTTCCGTGCTGGCCAACGGACGTCAATTCAGTCGCGGACATAGTGGAACGGGTGAGAGAAGCCGATCGGCGCCTTGAACCCGGTCGCTGGATCAAGGGTCGTGGATACGACCCGGCGAGGCTGGCCGAGGGAAGAGCGCCCACGGCTTCGGAACTCGACCTTGACGGCGGACGCTGCGTCGTTATAGACAGCTTCGACTTCCACCGCCGGGTAGCCAACCACGCCGTGCTGGAGAAAGCGGGAATCCGGGTGGACACACCCGATCCTCCGGACGGCGTGATAGTTCGTGACGAGCATGGCATCCCGACCGGTGAGTTCCTGGACGGCGCCCGCAGTCTGCTTGACCCGGTCATACCCCCATGGACCGATAATGAGGACGAGCAGGCCATCGACCTGGCCACCGACTACTTCCTGTCGTCGGGGTTCACCTACGTGACGAACGCGGCGCCCTTGACCATGTCCCGGCTTGGTGAGGAGGTGGGTGCGTTCCTGCGGGTCAACGAACGCCGGGGTCTCCGGCTTCGTTTCACCTCGATGATCCGGGCCGAGTTGCTGGGCGCAGCAGGGAACCTGGGTCTTCGGCCCGGGGCGGGGGACACCGGCTTCCGGATCGGAGGCGCCAAGGTGTTCGTGGATGGGGCTTTCGGGCCCCGTACCGCGCTCCTCTCGACGCCCTACATCGACTCTTCATCGTGCGGGTCGATGCATCTTGACCACTCGGAGTTGGAAGCAATGGTTCGTGAGGGCGCCGGCATCGGTTGGCAGATGTGCGTGCACGCCATAGGAGACGCCGCGGTGAACGCAGTGGCCCGCGTGCTTGCCGAGTACCCTACTGTGGGAGGGTCCCGCCCGCATCGTATCGAGCACTGCTGCCTCACATCGGACCACACGATCGGAGTCATGAGCCGTGCCGGGATCATTCCGGTACCGCAACTTGCCTTCCTCCGGTATCGGTCCGCCGATTTTGTTGCGGCGCTCGGTGAGCGACGAGTGGGGAAACTATATCCGCTGCGGAGTTGGTTGGATGCCGGTCTCAAGCCGATTCACAGCTCCGATACGCCGGTGATATCCGACGCCTCTCCGATGGCCGCGGTGGCGACCGCCACCGCCCGGGTTGATTCCCGAGGCGAAAAATGGGGACCGGAGGAGGGAATCACGTTCGATGAGGCGATCGCGATGATGACGGTTTGGGCCGCGGAGGCCGACGGACTCGGTCATGAACGGGGACGCATCGCTCCCGGTTACCTGGCGGACTTCACAGTGTTTCCCCGTGACCCGAGAGACCTTCCTCCCGACGAGTTGGGTGACCTGAAACCATCTATGACGATCGTGGGTGGAAGGACGGCCTGGCGATCAGCAGCGACCGGTTGAGCAGGTTTACGAACCTGTGATCGACGTTCACGCTCACTACCTTCCTCCATCGGCGACTCGCTTCAGTTGCCCGGGGACACCTTCCGGTTGCCTTTGACGCGGGCGACCGGGTGATGGGCGGTAACCGTATGAGGCGCACTTTCTCGGCAACGTGTGTGGCAATCCGTTCGAGACCACCCTGGCGGCCTTGAGGCTTTACTTCGCGGGAGTCTTCGACAGGTGGCCGAGGCTCAAGGTTCTCCTTGCCCACGGGGGCGGCGCTCTTCCCTACATAGCCGGCCGCGCCGCGCATGCCTCCCGTCACGGGCCTGGATTCCGCCGGTCGGTGGACCATCCCGACACCATCCTGGAATGTTTCTACTACGACACACTGTTGCACGATCCGCGGTCCCTGACCTTCATGATCAACTCCGTCGGACCGGAACGGATCGCCGCGGGGACCGACGCGCCGTTTCCCATGAGCATCGACAGTCCTCTGGACTACCTGGGCAAGGTATGCCGGACCGCCGGGTTGGACACCGAAGGCCGTAGGCGGATACTGAGCGGAACGGCAAACGTACTGCTACGGACTTAGGCCGGGGGAAAGCAACCTCGTTCCACACCAAGCCCTACGAATGCTGACGCTTATCTTCGTACCCATACTCCATGTGGTAGCAGCATTCCCTACTACCGGCGGGCAGGTCGGCGAATCAGGTCTTCGGGGTGGATGGGGACTTTCGTCACCGAGGCCGGTTGGCCGAGGGCTTGTTCTACGGCGGAGGCGATGGCAGCCGCGACGCCGGGCAGTCCTCCTTCGCCGGCGCCTTTGATACCGAGTGGGTTGGTGCCGGTGGGGGCGGTTTCCCCCACGATGGTTTCGATTTGCGGCGTTTCGGAGAGGGTTGGCATCAGGTAGTCCATGAAGGAGGTTGACATAGGGTTGCCCTCCTCGTCATACGCGAACTCTTCATACAGGGCGCCTCCGATCGCTTGGACGGCCCCACCCTCCATCTGCCCTGCGACCAGCCCGGGGTTGATGGCCCGACCTACGTCGTAGAGAAGAACGATCTTCTCGATCGTCAGCTCTCCGGTTTCCGGGCACACCCGCACTACCGCCAGATTGGCGCCGCACGGGTACACGACCCGTTCCACATCGAACACCGACTCGGCTAACAGGCCCGGCCGGTCCCGACCGTAGCGAGGAGCGGTGATTGGGTGCAGGCGGGAGGCGGTTTCGAAGATCGACATCCTGAACTCGGGCGAACCTTGGACCCTGACAGCGCCTGCGGCGTACTCCAGGTCATTGCGTGACACTTCGAACTCTATGGCGGCCACCTGTTTTGCTATGTCGATGATCTCATCAACAGCCTGGCTCAGGGCGCTCCCGGCGGTGACAGTGGAGCGGCTAGCGTAACTGCCGGTCCCGAACGGGGTTCGGTCGGTGTCCAGCAATTCAACCCGAACCAGCGAATGGTCGATCTGTAGTCGGTCCGCGACGATCTGGGCCAGCACGGTTCTTATCCCCTGTCCAACGGAGGAACAGCCTGATCGAACCCTGACCAGCCCGTCCGGGTCTACCTCCACCGCCCCGGTCTCCCACGGACCCAGCCCGGATTTTTCCAGGAACATGGCCACACCCACCCCGACCATCTCGTTTTCGGACCGCCGCCTTACCTCCTCCCAGTCGAAGGAGTCGACCAGCCGGTTCAGGATCGCCGGAAAGTCACCGTCGCTGAACACCATCGGTTCACCGGTGGAGGACAACGGCCGGGTATAGGGTATCTGGTCCGGTTTGATGAGGTTCCGCCTCCGCACCGCCACCGGATCCATGCCGATCTCGGCGGCGAACAGATCCACCAGCCGCTCCCTGACAAAGCTGGATTCGAACCTACCCGGCGCCCGGTAGGTTCCGGTGGGCGTCTTGCTGGTTATGACGCAGCGGGCCGATCCCCGATACGCCTCGAGGTCGTAAGGTCCAGGGATCATGGACAGTGTCAGGTCCGCCACCCGGATGCTGTGGGTTCGGACGTAGGCGCCCATGTCCACATCGAAATCGGAGGTAATGGCAGCGATTCTGCCATTCCGGTTACCGGCGATACGGGCCCGGTGTCGTTGTTGGCGGGAGTGATTGGCGGCTACCAGATGTTCCCGGCGGTCCTCGATCCAGGACACCGTTCTACGGACCCGATCCGCCGCCCAGACCGCCAGGACGTCTTCGGGATACAGTTCTCCCCGTACCCCGAAACCCCCTCCCACGGCGGTTTCGCGCATCCTGATCCTGCTGGGCGCAATGTCCAGCAACTCGGCCGTGGCCCGGAGGTTCCAGTGCGGTACCTTGGTGGCGCCGTGAACGATGAAGCGTTCGGTGGCGGGATCGAACTCCACCACCACCCCTCTGGTTTCCATGGGAACCCCACTGTGCCTACCCACGGTCAATTCGATCTCTATCATCGCCTCGGCGTCACGGAAAGCCTCCTCCACATCGCCGAACTCGGCGTGAAGAGTGGTGATCAGGTTGCCGTCGGTGAACAACTGTTCACCCTGTTCGGCCTCGGAACCGGCGCTGATGACCGCCTGTTCCTGGTCGATGTCCGCGAAGACCAGATCGGCGGCGTCCTCGGCGACGTAGCGGTCCTCGGCAAGCACTACGGCCAGAGGTTCGCCCACATAGCGAACCCGATCAGTCGCCAGGAGCGGCTGGAGGTAGGGAAGTACGGTTTCGTCATACGACACCCGGGGCGGAATGCGGGGCATGTGACCGAAAGTGTGGATCACATCCTCGGCGGTGAAGACCGCTTCAACCCCGGACAACGCCCGCGCTTCGTCGGCGTCAACCTTTCGTAGCCGACCGGCGGCGACAGGTGACCGAACCACGACCATGGCTAGTTGGTGGGCCACGTTTACATCGGCGACATACCGAGCCTGGCCGGTAAGCAGCGGCGGGTCTTCATGCCGTAGCACGGAAGCGCCGATGCCGCCGCCCGCGGCAGGGTCATATCGTGTCATTGCGCCGGTCCTGGAGCGGGGTCTACATATGTGATGATAAGCCGCCCGGTCCGCGACGTCGGATTGCGCCCGATCGGCGTTTCGGTGAATGCGATCATCCTAAACGATTGTAAATGGCGCGGACGCCGGCCAATCCCGTCTACCAGGTCTTGAAGCGGGCGGGAGTCGATGAGAATTGTAGTCGGCGGACGACATGCTGATGAGGGGCTAGACTCCTGTCTGTATGAAACCGGCCCGATTCGATTACCACCAGGTACGGTCCGTCGCCGAGGCTGTCGCCGTTCTCGACCGTTACGGCTACGACGCGAAGATCCTGGCAGGCGGCCAGAGCCTGGTCCCCGCTATGAACTTCCGTCTTGCTCGGCCGGAAGTCCTGGTCGATATCAACTTCGTCACCGAACTCGATCATGTAACCGATGACGGCGACGCTATCAGGATCGGGTCGCTGACCCGCCATGTGGCTTTCGAGAATCAGATCGTCGACGGACCTCTCGGACGCATTCTCACAATGGCCGCCCATCATGTGGGTCACCTTCCGATACGGATCCGGGGAACCTTCGGCGGGAGCCTGGCCCATGCCGATCCGGCTGCCGAATGGTGCGTGATAGCGGCGCTGGTGGATGCCGAGATGGTGATCCGCAGCATGTCCGGTTCCCGCACGGTAGCGGCCTCGCAGTTCTTCCATACCGTATTCACCACCGATCTGGGTCCTGATGAGATGTTGGTGGAAGCCCGTCTTCCCAAGTTGAGCGCCGACACCCGCGTGGGTTTCCAACAGTTCAGCCGTCGGGCAGGTGACTTTGCCCTGGCCATGACCGCGGTTGCGCTCGAGGTCCGGCAAGGCCTGATCACCGACGCGCGGATTGCCTTGGGAGGCGTGAGTGATCGTCCGGTCAGGGCCGAGGCAGCCGAAGACCGTCTCAGAGACCAGCCGGCGGATCAGGAGGTCTTTGATGAAGCGGCGCGTCTCGCCGCAGGCGATTTCGAGGCGATCGGTGATATACACGGTTCCGCCGAGTACCGCAGAGACCTGGCGAGGGTACTTACTCGAAGAGCCCTAGAGCAGGCAACCGCGTCGTGACCCGGTGGGTCGGCCGATCTCTCCTACGTTTCGAGGATCCGCCGCTCCTGATCGGCGAAGGACGGTTCGTAGCGGACATGGCCCACCGTGTGGCATATCTGCGGTTCCTGCGTAGTCCCGTACCCCGAGGCAGGATAGTCTCGATCGAAGCTCCGGGAGATGTAACGGTGTTTACCGGGAAGGACTTGGAGAAGGTGCATCCTATCCGTCCGCTCCTGCATCGTGAGGACTACCGACCGGTGGATCAGCCGGTGCTGGCTCGCGACGAGGTTCGTTTCGTTGGTGAGCCGGTAGCGGTAGTGGTGGCGGGATCTCCGGAGGAAGCGGAGGACGCGTCCGAGCAGGTCTTCTTGAACATCGATCCGCTTGACCATGTTACCTCTGGGTCGGACGCCCTCCGGCCCGGCGCCCCCGCAGTTCATGACCATATTCCTGACAACGTGGTGGTGGACGCCGGGCTGGCCACTCCCGGGGTGGATGAGGCATTCGCGGCAGCCGAGGAGGTGGTCGAGTTCGATCTCTGTTCCCGGAGGGAAAGCGCCCTGCCCCTGGAAGCGCGGGGTTCGGTGGCCTCATATGATCGACGATCAGGCCGGGTGACCCTGACGGCATCCGTCCAGTCGCCTCATGTGGTGAGGACCGTAATCGCCGATCTGCTCGATATGCCCGAATCGGATCTCAGGGTTGTGGCGCCTGACGTGGGGGGCGCCTTCGGGCAGAAGTTCTGTCTGGCGGTCGAAGATGTAGTGGCGGTGTGGGTGGCCCGCCGTATCCGCGCCGCGGTAGCGTGGATCGAGGACCGCCGGGAGAACCTGCTCTCGTCGTTTCACAGCAGAGATCACCGCTACCGGATCAGGGGCGCCTTCGGTGCGGGCGGGCGTTTGGCCGCGATCGACGCCGACCTGGTCTGCAACATCGGCGCCTACTCCTGCTATCCGGTGACCTGTGGCGTGGAGCCTTTGATGGCGATGGTCGAGTTGCCCGGTCCGTATGACTTCCGGACCTACCGGGTTCGGTCCAGAGGAGTGACCACCAATACCTGCCCGATGGCCCCATATCGAGGGGTGTCCCGCCCGGTAATCACCTTGGCGATGGAGCGGCTTATGGATCTGGCCGCAGACCGGTTCGGGCTCGAAGGGGCCGAGATCCGGCGACGGAACCTGATCAGTAGTTTCCCGTATACCTCGGCGACCGGACTCGTATACGACGAAGGCTCCTACCTGGAATCTCTGGAACGAGCAACGGAAGAGTTCGACTTGGCCGCTTTCCGGGAGCGCCAGGACACCGCCCGCCAGGATGGTCGTTATCTGGGGGTCGGCTTCTCGGTCTTCTCGGAACGCACCGGTTACGGGACCGCGGCCTTCGCGGCGAGAAGCATGGATGTCACCCCGGGTTACGAAACGGTGGATCTGACGATGGATCCATCGGGATACGTCGAAGCCCGGATAGGCGCTTCCCCTCACGGTCAGGGTTTGGGAACCAGTCTGGCGCAGCTGATAGGGGACGAACTCGGGGTGGATCCCGACACGGTGCGTATCGTTCATGGAGACACCGATCGCTCACCCTACGGTTGGGGGACGTTCGCCAGCCGATCGCTGGTGATCGCGGGCGGGGCCGCCAAACTTGCCGCCTCCGAACTCCGCTCCAAACTAGCCGCTATCGCCGCCGACGAATTGGAGGCGGCGCCTGAGGACATAGAAATCAGCGGAGGGGTTGCCCGCGTGCTGGGGACGGATTCGGGAATAGGGATTCCTGAATTGGCTCGCCTGGCGTATCACGCCAGCCACCGGCTCGGACAGGGCTTGGAACCTGGGCTCGCTTCGGGCGCCACCTACGATCCGACCGGTACGTTCTCCAATGCCTGCCATGTAGCCGAGGTGGAGGTGGATCCCGAAACCGGCGGGGTTCGTATTGATCGGTTCATCGTGGTAGAGGATGCCGGGGTGCTGATCAACCCCATGATCGTCGACGGTCAACTACACGGGGGGGTGACTCAAGGAATAGCGGGGGCGCTCTATGAGGAAATCGTCTACGATACCGAGGGCAACATCCTCACCACATCGCTGCAGGACTACCTTCCCCCTACAATGGCCGAGGTGCCGGACATCGAGATTCACCATCTGGAGACCGTGTCCGACGCCTCCCTGACCGGCGCCAAGGGTTTGGGCGAGGGTGGAACTATCGGCGCCCCGGCCGCAGTAGTCAACGCCATCTCCGACGCCCTTCGGCCGCTGGGTATTGAAGTCAACGAGACTCCTGCCACACCGTCGCGATTGAGGGGTCTGGTCAGGCGACAGCAGAATCAAGAAAGGACTTCCGCATGACCGAGCGCACCATGGTCGACGTTACTCTCAAAGTGAACGGACGCTCGTACCGGGTGCAGGTCGAACCCAGGCGTACCTTGGCTGATGCGCTCCGGGATGACTGCGGCCTCACCGGCACCCATCTAGGATGCGAGCACGGTGTTTGCGGCGCCTGCACCGTCCTCCTCGATGGCCAACCGGTCCGCTCCTGTCTGATGTTCGCAGTGCAATGTGATGGGATGGAACTCCGAACCGTGGAAGGCCTGGCGGACGGGGATCGCTTGCATCCTATCCAGCAGGCCTTCTGGGAAAACCACGGCCTGCAATGCGGTTTCTGCACCCCCGGCTTTCTGATGCTGGCGGTGGGCTATCTGGAACAGAACCCGGCGCCCGATGACGACGAACTGCGGTCGGTCCTGTCATCGAACCTATGCCGCTGTACCGGCTACCAGAACATTCTCGCCTCGGTTCGCCAAGCCGCCGAAGTCATGGGCTCGGAGTCTTGATCTTCGCCACCGGACCGGCCGCAACGACCTTGCCAGGCCCATATTCGATGCTTCGCCTGCATGCTCCGGGCGGGTGAAGCGGGCTCACGGGTCACATCTGTTGTGGAGTTGGCCAGGTACCTCCATATCAAGGAGTATTGGAAAGGTCTGATCCTCTCCGGCAACCTTGTGCGTGGAGACCGGTAGGCGATGACGTACCTCGGGGCCTCGGTATTACGAATCGAAGATCTGCCTCTGCTGACCGGATCGGCCCGTTTCGCCGCCGATCTCTCCCTTCGGCATCAACTGCACATGCGGGTCGTACGTTCGCCGGTCGCCTACGGGAAGATCAGTGGTATCGATGTTTCCGGGGCATTTTCCCTGCCCGGCGTGGAGGCCGTTTGGACTGCGGCCGACGCCCTTGACATTCCGGTGATCGACTTTCGGATGCCGATGATCTCCGGCGTGGATAGCTATCGCCAGCCGGTGCTCGCCCGGGAATTCGTCCACTACGTCGGGGAGCCGGTGGCGGTGGTGTTGGCGGAGGACCCCTATCTCGCCGAAGACGCCGCGGAAAGGGTATTCATCGACATCGACGAGTTTACCCCGGTGGTCGATCCCTATCGGGACGGCGAGAACGCCACCGAGGTGGGGGTTGTCGAGAAGAACTACGGGGATATCGACGACGCCTTCGCCGATGCCCCGCTGGTGGTGGAACTGGACCTGTCGGTGGGTCGCCATTCCGCCATACCGATGGAGGCTCGCGGCGCCTTGGCTCGTTATGACGATACCGCCGCCACCCTGGAGATGTTCGGAGCGGCCAAGGTCCCCCACTACAACAGGATGGCCATAGCTAGGATGCTCGGCCTCCCGGTGTCGTCGGTCGTGTTGCGTGAAGGGCATGTAGGGGGTGGTTTCGGGGTCCGGGGAGAGCTCTACCCCGAGGATGTTCTGGTGTGTTGGGCGGCCCGGCGTACCGGCCGTCCGGTCCGCTGGGTGGAGGATCGACGGGAACACATGGTAGCCGCCAACCACTCCCGCGATCAGGTTCACCGCATCCGCGCCGCGGTCGATACGGACGGTTGGGTGCGGGGTGTCGATGCGGAGTTCTGGGTCGACCAAGGGGCCTATCTGAGAACCCACGAGACGACGGTAAGCGAACTCGCCTCCTCTATGCTGCCCGGACCCTACGTTTGGCCTGCATACCGTTGTATCGGGCATGTGCGGCTCAGCAACAAGACCCCGTGCGGGACCTACCGGGCGCCGGGAAGGTACGAGAGCAGCTTCGTTCGTGAGCGCCTGATGGATGTGATCGCTAACCGGCTCGATATGGATCCGGCGGAGATACGCCGGCGGAACCTGATTCCACGGGAGAAGATGCCGTTTGATCGCGGTATTACCGCTATAGGTACCGAGGTGACGTATGACTCGGGAGATTACGAGCTCCTTCTGGACCGGATGATCAACTACCTGGATTACCAACATCTTCTCGGACGGTTGGCCGAACGTCGGGCGCAGGGCGAGAAGGTGGGAATCGGCTGGGGCTTCTTTGTGGAGAAGAGCGGTCTGGGCCCGTTCGACGGGGTGAGGATCACGGTCGATGAGTCTGGTCATGTGACGGTGGTTACAGGCGTGGCCTCCGTCGGCCAAGGGGTGGAAACCTCTCTCGCCCAGGTATGCGCCGACACGTTAGGGGTTGGGATAGAGATGGTTCGGGTTCGCCACGGCCAGACGGACGACATGGCGTGGGGGATGGGCGCCTTCGCCAGCCGGGTGACGGTTATGGCGGGTTCCGCGACGCTGCTAGCGGCCCGCCGGGTGCGGGAGAAGGCCCTGGACGTGGCGGCGCAGGTCTTGGAGGCGCGTAGAGAAGACCTCACCGTTGTGGATGGGCGGGTGTTCGTGTACGGATCGCCTGACGGTCCGTCGGTGGGGCTCGGTGAAGTAGCCCGGCGTCTTCGGCCCGGTGACACCGACGGTGAACCGGGCTTGGTAGCCGAGGGGTGGTTCGAGGTCGATCACATGGCGTACCCGTACGGGATCCATGTGGCGGTTGTACGGGTCGACCCTGACACGGGCGCGGTGGATCCGGAACGACTCGTGGTTGCCTACGATGTGGGTAGGGCGGTGAACCCCTTGCTGGTGGACGGCCAGATCCATGGTGGCGCAGCCCAAGGGCTGGGAGGGGCGTTGCTGGAAGAGTTCCTATACGACGAAACCGGCCAACCGCTGGCTGCCACCTTTATGGACTATCTGATGCCGACCGTGGCCGAGATGCCTCCGGTGGAGACACTGGTCACCGAGGACGCTCCGAGTCCGCTCAACCCATTGGGTGTCAAGGGGGCGGGTGAGGGAGGGATCACCGCGGTGGGGGCGGCCATCGCCAATGCAGTAGCCGACGCCTTGGGCGCTCCGGAGGATGTGACCAGGCTTCCTCTCGGTCCCGAGTGGGTACGACGAATCGCCCAGAGCCAAGCCGGTCGGGAACCGCGAATCTCGGGCTAGGAGGGTGCTGAGAAACCCCGGCCTGGCCCGATATCCGATGGTAAACTCCCTGGTCAGCGGACGGAGGGCCAATCCGATCACCTGTTTTCAGCACCGTCCTAGTGTCCTAGTCTTTACCCCCGATTTTTCATGCAGGGGTTCGGATGGGTAACCGAGAGAGATGAAATGAACTCTCTTACCTGGGAAAATAGCCGCTTGACGGGCTTGACGTGGTCTTTTCGAGGTCGGTGTGACGGGGGCATGAAGAATTGGGGTTAGTTCGTTTGGTTGCATCTCCTCAAAGGCCGCTTTGGCGCGATGGGGATCCGTCTTCATTTCTCAGCTGACGCCGCTGTCGGCGGGGATTCGGGGATAGTTTCTGTCCTACCCCTCCTGTATGTTGTTGTTAACCGTAATTACCGGCGGTCCGCTTCCGACGTCGACCCGGACCGCGTGAAGGGATCAAAGTTCGTTCGGGACCACCCCGCCAGGGGTATGGGAGGACGCGTCTCGGCCAAGGTGGCGGCGGTGGGGGAGGAACCCGTCGGGGAAGGGGTCTACCCGCAGCGATTTTCGCGGTCTTGTTCTGACTCAGGATACTAGCCGTCGTCACCGGAATGATGCCGCAGGAACCAGGCGTTGACCTCGTCCACGAACGACCGCGCCCGGCGGATGGCCTCAGCAGCGTCCTGGTCGGTCCATCTGTCCATCGTTTCATGGTCGTAGTCGGCCTTGATACGACTCTTGCCCAGAGAACCTAACACCCGGGAAACGTCGGCCGGGAAATCGGACTCCTTGACCGCAAGCCGGTGAAACAGGGTACGGACGCCTTGGTGGGTCTTGGGACCATGCCGGTGGTACGCGACGACCGCTTGAGCAGCGTAGAACGCCGCGTAATAGGCTAACGAGACTGCCGGACCATATATCTCGGATCGGCGAGTGGTCTCGGCGTAACGAAGATAGTCGTCGGCGTGTGACAGCAGCAGGTATGCTTCGTCGGTGGAGGTCATGGGACGGGGATGGCGTCGGCGCGCACGTTGCGATAGAACATCGTGTCCCACTTCTCGAATTTCTCGGTGTCGGCCACATGGACGTACAAGGTCGACGTGGCCAGTTGGTCGAAGTACTCCGGCATCAAGGCCTCTTCCAGTTCCCGCTGTAGCTGGTCGCGCGGATCGAAGTCCTTCGATTTCTTGACCAGCAGCACATCGAGATCGGAGTCCGGCTGGTGGTCGCCCCTGGCTCGCGATCCGTAGAGCCAGACGCCGTCCAGTTCGTCACCGTAGATATTCCGGGCGTGTTCGGCGATGGTTGAAACCGCCTCTAACGCATCCGCCTTGGTAGGCCAGGGATCAGCGAACTCGTAGTCTTCGGGCATGTCGGGGCCGATGATAATTGGAGGAGAGTCGAAAGTGCTCCCGTTCGACAACTCTCGGGCTTCGTTCTATCGCTTTGTCCCTGTCATGGTCATGGCGTGTTCAGCCCCGATTTTTAATGCAGGGGTTTAGATGGGTAACCGAGAGAGATGAAATGAACTCTCTTACCTGGGACGATGGCTGTTTGACGGCCTCTACTGGCCGGGTATCACCTTTCACCCGAAGGTGAACGCCGGGACGCCCCATGAAAATGGACTTGACATGGCCTTTTCGGGTTCGGTGTGTCCGGGGCATGAAGAATCCGGGCTAGTGACATCCGACGTGAAACCTCAACTTGACGAATCCCGGGCGCTCAAGACGCGGAGGACGTGCAGTGACCGAGAGCCACCGCAGCATGCAATGCCGCGCCGGCCGCCATCGCCTCTTCGTCGAATAGGGCGCGGTTGGAATGGAGTCCGGCCGCCTCGCCGGGCGTGTATCCGGGCGGGCAGGCCCCGAGAAAAGACAAGCTCCCCGGGACTTCCTGCAACACAAAACCCCAGTCCTCGCTACCCATGAAGGGAGCATCCATCCACCCCACCCGGCTGTCGCCCAGGGTCCGGCGAGCAATACTGTCGACCATGTCGGTGTGCTGAGGGTCGTTGAATGTTACCGGGTAGCCGATTTCGATATCGACCTCGGCTCTCATGGCATGGGCGGCGGCGATCTGCGGCGCCACCCGGTTCAGGAGGGCGTGGAGTTCCTTGCGGGTACCCTCGGAAAGTGATCGGACAGTCCCTACCAGCAGGGCTTGTTCCGGTATCACGTTGTGGGTGTTTCCGGCATTGATGGTTGCGAAGGTGATCACGCCGGGGTCGAACACGTTGATCCTTCGGGTAATCGCGGTCTGAACCGCCAGCACTATCTCGGCCGCAACCGGAATGGGATCGTAGGAGAGATGGGGGCTGGAGGCATGCCCTCCTTTTCCGGTGACGGTTACCTTGACCAGGTCGTCGGAGGCGAGTTGAGCGCCGGCGCGGTGGTGGACGGTACCCGATTCGAACCACGGGTTGACGTGCAGCGCAAACGCTCCGGTCGGTCGTTCGCCTACCGTGTCCAGCAGTCCCTCCTCGATCATGAACCGGGCGCCGGCGAAGCCTTCCTCACCGGGCTGGAACATGAGCAGCACGGTCCCGGCCAGTTCCGCTTGCATCGAGGAAAGCATCCGGGCCGCCCCTACCAGCATGGCGGTGTGGAGGTCATGGCCGCAGGCGTGCATGTAACCGGGATGTTCGCTTGCGAACTCCAGACCGGTGTCCTCCTCGACCGGGAGCGCATCCATGTCGGCTCGTAGAAGCATGACCGGTCCCGGACGGTTTCCTTGCAGCACTGCCACCACTCCGCTGGTCGAGTCGTGCAGCTTGATGTCGAGCGGTAATCCCGCCAGCGCGTCCAGCACGATGCGGCGTGTCCGGGGGACATGGTTGCCCCGCTCGGGACACTTATGGAGTAACCGGCGTAATTCGATCATCCGGGGGAGCATGTTTCGTGAAGTCTTGAGTAGATCCTGCATCGGGATCGGATGTTACCTGTTCCCGGATCGGGCAGGGCGCCTGATCGGTATCCTCGATACGGCGCGGTTGCCGTCGAGTAGGCATTCGATCCGGTAGCGTGTCCTGACAACGTCCAACCAGGGAGAGTCCAAGGTGTCTAATAATCCTCGTTTCGGTGTACGGGTTACCTGTGCGGGTCCCTTATCAGGGGTGGACGCATTGCATCGTTCGTCGGTGGAGGCCGACCGGCTGGGATTCGACACCCTGTGGGTGCATGACTATTTCGTATGGAACCAACTGCTCGACTCGGTTCATATCTCGTGCGGCTCCAGAGAAACCTATTGGGAAGCGTCGGCCCGTGACGACTACCGACCCCTGTTCATGGAGTCGCTCACCAACCTGGCGTATGTGGCTGGGATCACCGAGAACATCCGGCTCGGCCTGGCGGTCCTGTGTCTGCCGTACCGCGAGCCGCTTGCCACCGCCAAGCAGATCGCCAACATCGATGTGTTGAGCAACGGGCGACTCGAGTTGGGTATCGGTCAAGGTGCCCCCAAGAGCACTCATAACGTGGAGTTCGAGGTCATGGGAATCTCCCGCGGTACCAAGGTGAGGCATACGCGCGAGGTCTTTGAGGCGATGCGCGAGGTGTGGACCAAGGACAAGGCCACCTGGCACAGCGAGTTCTGCAATTTCGACGACGCCGAAGTATACCCGAAGCCGGTACAGAAGCCGTATCCCCCCATTTGGATCGGAGGCTCGGCGGAGAAGTCTCTCGAGATGATCGCCGACTACGCGGACGGGTGGCTGTCCTTCTGGATCACACCGGACGAGTTTCCTCCGGCTATCGCCGACATCCACCGGCGGATGAGCGAACGGGGCCCGCGACCCGGAGAAGTTCACCGTGGGGACCGAGATCCAGGTGTACCTGGCCGACACCATGGAACAGGCGCGAGCCGAGGCGGAACCCACGATGCTGGCTTTTGAGGAGGGCTACGCGGGGACCACTGGAATCCACATTTCGGCGCAGGAACGCACCGACACCCTTGAGGCGATCTGGGCGTCGTCGTTGATCGGCTCGCCCGACGATGTGGCTCACCAGATCCGGAACTACCTGGATTCGGGATGTACGGCCTTCGAGATGAAGTTCATCTACCACTCGGTTGACCATCTGATCGAGCAGTGGACCCGCTTCCAGGAGGAGGTGGCTCCTAACTTCCCCTGAAGGCGCCTCTCACGATCAGGTGAGAGCCTCGAACGCCTTCGACCGACGACCGGAGTGGTAGTTTGACGGTTGATCCGCTGCGTTGGGAGCAAATACGCGAGCAGGCCAGGATCATTGCAGGCGCCCGGTCGGTTGATGACCGCGCCGTAGTAGATGCGCTTGTCGAGGTCTCATCCTCCCTTTACGAGATGCAGTCTATGGAGAGGTCGTCGTCGCTCGGTCCACGAGCCGGCGATGCCCTGGGTTAGGTGATCGACGCTGTCACCACCATCAGCGGGATGCTTGTGGAGCGGTTCGCAGCGCCTGCCGTAGACATGGCCACGGCGGCATGTCCGCCGGTTCGTCGGATAGGGGAAACGCAGTTGTCGTTGTAGAAACCTATCTTTCCAGGTCATGTAGTTCATTTCATCT
The DNA here is from genome assembly GCA_964516495.1 of uncultured Acidimicrobiia bacterium. GTDB lineage: Bacteria > Actinomycetota > Acidimicrobiia > Spongiisociales > Spongiisociaceae > JAPPFW01. Next base: position 32,647 of record CAZEZF010000006.1, read on the forward strand.
CTCTCAGTTACCCATTCAAACAAACCCCTGCGTTCAAAATCGGGGTTAAAGGACGGGCGCTTACCGTGAAACCGGACCGACGAACTCTCCGTAACCGGGTTCCGCGGTCACAACCCCATTCCGCGCCACCACTTTGCCTCGCACCGTAGTCAATACAGGGACACCTTTGAGAGTCCGGCCTTCATAAGGGGAGTAGCCGGCCTTGGACAACACCTCGTCCCTGGTAACGGTGTGCTCCGCCTCATAGTCGATGACCACCAGATCGGCGTCCGATCCGGCTTCGATGGCGCCTTTCCTCGGATACAGGCCGAACCTTCGGGCCGGATTGTGCGCCCCGATTCGCACCACATCGTCGAGAGAAATCAGGCCGTTATGTGACGCGTCGAGCAGTTTCATCAGATAATGCTGCAGCTGGGGGGTCCCGGTGGGTGTCGCCCACATGTTCTCCCATCCCGGCAGCTTCTCCTCCAGCGTGTGGGGGGCGTGGTCGGTACCGAGAATATCGATAGTACCGTCGGCGATGCCTTCCCACAGGGCCTCCCGCCACTCCGGCTTGAGGCACCTTCCGATCGCCAACGGTCCCATGTGGGCGATCTCGTCCCAGTCGCTCAGGAACAACCCGAACGCGTTCACCTCGGATGTCACATCCTGTCCATCCGCCTTGGCCCGGCGGATCAACTCCACCGTCCGATCCGACATCATGTGCAGAACATGGAGAGGTCCACCGACTCCCCGGTTCAGTTCGATCAAGGTTGCCACCCCGCTGTTCCACACGGTTCCGTCATACATCCATTCGGCTTTCGAATAGGACTCCGGGTCCATCCGGGACGACTCGAAGTGGGCGTGTTCGATCACACCCAGTACCGCCTGATCGTTGGGGTGGACCATGAGCGGCCGGCCGGTGTCCGACACGGCTTCCATGATGCGGAGAAGCTCGTCGTGCTTATGGACACCGAGACCGGGCATATGCGGATAGCTGCGCGCGGCGTCTACCACCATGAACACCTTGAAGCCCAGCGCGCCCATCTCCGCCAGTTCGGCCACCGCCTCGATGTTGGTAGGCGCCGGGTTATGGTTGAAGTCGACTACGGCGCGCCGGGATTGACTCTCGATGATCTCCCGGTAGTGGTCGGGATGGGTGGTCGGAGGGTTCACGTTGGGCATACCGATGGTCATGGTCACCCCACCCACCGCGGCGCCGCGGGTGGCGCTGGTGATGTCTTCCTTGTGGGTGAAACCCGGATCCCTATGGTGGGAGTGGGTATCGATCAACCCGGGAATGACCAGCTTCCCCGCAGCGTCGATTATCTCTCCTTCCCGGATCGGCTCATCGGTTGTCGCCTCTATCCCGACTATCCGCTCGCCGGCGATGAAAATGTCGGTTGCCGGGATGAATCCGTCTTCTGTCCATACCGCGCCTCCACGGATGGTGAGATCAATACCCGGCATAGGAGTCTCCAAGCACTCGCTTGGCGGAGAAGTCTAGCCCTGATTCTTCATTCCCCAGACACCCGATGTAGAAAAGGCCACGTCAAGCCCACTTTTGTGGGGCGTCTCGCCCTTCATTTCTGGGTGATGGGCGCCCCGCCCAGGCGAGGCCGCCAAGCAACTATTTTCCAGGTCAGAGAGTTCATTTGCATTTCTCTCGGTTACCCATACAAACCCCTGCATTAAAAATTGGGGCTAATCCGAGGTCTTTCGATCACCCGGTTCCCCGGAATCGAGGTAATGCTCGGCTTGGCGGATCAAATCGAGCAGCCGGTGGGGGGTAATCGGGATCTCGTTGATCTCGATAGGCAACGGGCGGAGTGCGTCGACGATGGCGTTGGCGATCGCGCCGGGCGCCGAGGCGGTCGAGCCTTCGCCGGCGCCCTTGATACCGGGCGGATTCAGCGGAGTCGGATGGGGCCGATGTATGACGGTGATGTCCGGTGTCTCGGCGAGGGTAGGGAGGAGGTAATCCAGGAAGGTGCCCGATAACAGCTGGCCCTCCCGGTCGTGATGTACTTCTTCGAGGAGCGCGTTGCCGATCCCATGGACGACGCCTCCGTGCTGCTGCCCATCCACCACGACCGGGTTGAGGATCGTACCGCAATCGTCGACCACCAGGTAGTCGGTTACCCGGACCATTCCCGTTTCCCGATCAACCAGGACCGAGGCGATGTGGGTTCCGGACCCGAAGGTGACCGACGGTGGTGTGTATCTATCTTCGGCCGACAGTTTCGATCCGGTTTCCTCGAGTGCGGAATCACCTTGAGCGGCGCCCGCCAACTCGCGATAGGTCAAAGCCAGTCCGGGAACGCCCTTCGGATGGACCTTTCCTCCGGATAGGACCAGATCGGCCGGGTGGCACTCCAGCAGATCGGCCGCGATTTTCTTCAACATGTCCCGCATCCTGGTGGAGGCCTTCCAGACGGCGGTCCCCGCGGTCACCGCGCTCCGGCTCCCGAACGTTCCGCCGCCCTCAGGCAGGAGGATGGTGTCCCCGAATCTGGTCTCGATACGGTCATAGGGCAGGTCGAGGACCTCCCCGGCCACCTGGGCCAGGGTCGTTGCGTGGCTCTGGCCGTGGGGATTCGACCCGCAGGTGAGGGTCACGCTCCCGTCATGGTCGATCTCGATGCGGGCTACCTCGTGCGGTCCGAGTCCGGTGGCTTCGACATGGGCCGAGATTCCGATTCCGGGAAGCAAACCGTCGGGACGCGGCTTTTGAGCGGTTCGCCGTTTCTCCTTGTAACCGAATGAGTCCAGGGCGCAACGAAGCTGTTCCGGATAGTCTCCCGAATCGTAGACCATCGGGTTACCGTCCCGGTACAGCATGCCCATGTCACGGGGCATCTCCTCGGCGGGAATCAGGTTGATCATGCGAAGGCCGGCCGGGTCCATCCCCAGGTCACGGGCCGCCATGTCCACCAGTCGGTCCAGTACGAAGGTCGCCTCGGGCCGTCCCGCGCCGCGTACCGGAGTGACCCGGTTCTTGTTGGTGAGCACGCAAAGACCCTCGACATCGAAGTGGTCGAGGGCGAACTGTCCCCTGGCATGCGATGCGACGTTGAACGGTAAGGTGAGCCCGAAGGGATTGGTGGAACCACAATCCTGAACGATCCGCATTTTCATGGCGCGAAACCGGCCGGATCGGTCGTAGGCCAGGACGGCGTCGATCACCTGGTCGCGGGAGTGCCGGGCATTTCCCAGGTTCTCCCGCCGATCCTCCAGCCATCGGACCGGTCGCCGCAGGCGTAAGGCAGCCAGAGCGGTTAGCAGTTCCTCCGGGTAGATACCGCCTCCGAAGCTTCCTCCCATGTCGGGCGCAACGACCCGTATGGCCCGCTCGTCGTAATGCAGGAATTCGGCCAGATAGGACCTGAGGACGTGAGGGATCTGGGTGGTGGACCATACGGTCAATAGTTCGGCGCCGGTGGGGGGGATAGCGATCACTCCACGGGTTTCGATGGGCGACCCGACCGAACGGGCGATCCGGAAGCGGCCCCCGACCGAACGTTGCGAAAGGCCGATCTCCTTCTCCGGTTCACCGATAGTGATGCGGAACGATGACTGGACGTTGTTCGGGTGGTCGGCCAAGACCGGTTCAGAGTCGATATCCATCGCTTCGAAGGGATCGACTATCGGGACGAGGTTTTCGTACTCCACATCGACCAACTCGGCGGCGTCCTCGGCGGCCTCCCGGCTTGACGCTATGACCATGGCGACCGGTTCACCGACGCGGTTCACTCGTTTTCCGGCGAGAATAGGCTCCTGGTATCGACCCAGGTCTACCTCGTGGCGGGCTACGAAAGCGGGCGTCAGCGTGTAGAACTGGCGGGTAATGGCGTTTTGCGCCCCGTCGAGATCGGATGCGGTCAACACGGCGACGACGCCGTCTGCCCGCTGCGCTGCTCGGGTATTCACCGCAGTGATACGAGCCCGGGCAAAGGGACTCCGGATGGCGACCGCGTCATGAAGATCGGGAACCCGGAGATCGGCGATGAACCGGGCCTCTCCGCGGAGTAGACGATGGTCCTCCCGACGGGGGAGAGGGTGGCCGATCAGCTTCATGTCGGGAGGGACGGCACCACGAACTCGGGGATGTCAGGGTCGACACGGGACCCGGACGCAGGAGGGTGCTGAAGGATGTCCAGCGGGTCAGACAGTCGCCAAGACCACCCTGGTCGATGCGTTGGTAGCCAACACATCTTCGTCTTCATCTTCGCTCGTCTAATATTAAATAGACGACGCTTACACATCGAAATATTTTTCTATTACATAAATCGGTGAGGTAGCCGGACGGCTTCATCTATCGTCGATCCGGGCTACGGCTTCCATCTCGATCATCTGCCGACGGTCGAAGAGCCGTTCGATCTGCACCAGCGTGGAGGCGGGCCATACGTCACCCCACCGCTCGCGCCATACCGGCTCGATCTCTGCCCAACGGGATATGTCGGTTACATAGGTTCGGATCTGGACGACATCGTTGAGGGTGGCGTCGGAAGCCGCCAGGATCAGGCTCATGTTGTCCAGGACCTGGCGCGCCTGGGCGGCCATATCGCCTATCCCCACGATCGTTCCGTCTGCGGTTCGTGAGGTCAGGCCGCTCACATAGAGAGTACGAGCCGACGACTCGGCCACGATTACCTGGGAGAAACCATCTATCGGAACGTGATAATCCGAGCTGTTGATCGCCTTTCTCACGAGTTCGACTCCTCGATCCGATTGCTTGTCTTTTGCGGGACGCGCCTACCTCGAATCATCGGTGGTCCGGGCCGAGGGAGTCGCACGTCCTATCGCAGGGTAGCGTGGTCAGTCCGCCACCCTCATTCCCGGTTTGTTAGATTGAGCGGCACAGCCTGACAAACGACAGGCCCTACACCCAGGGAGGCGCACATTATGAACCGATTATCCACCAAGACGACTTTGATCGGCGCATTGCTGACGTTGGCGCTCGTGGCGTCCGCATGCCAGGGGGACGAGTCCCCCGATGTTGCATCCGGCGGCTGTGCTGTTGATGGAGGTCTCAGGGAGACTACCTTCCTGCTGCCGTTCCCATTCGCAACCCCGTTCTATTCGATCTTCGTTGCCGAATCCCTCGGCTATTACGAAGCGGAAGGCCTTCAGGTCAATATCGAGTTTGCCGACGGCAGCGCGTCGGTTGTGCAGCAGGTGGTGGCCAACAATGTGGAGTTCGGTCTTTCCGATCCGGGCCCGATCGTTGACGCCGAAGCGCTTGGTGAGGATCTGGCGGTGGTCTTTGTTCTGCAGAACCGCCTGATCTACGCGCTCGTGACCCCGGCTGGTTCTCCTTATACCACCATCGAGTCCTTGGCCGGCCACACTTTGGGTGTATCCGAGGCGACCGCCGGTGAGGTTCCCTTCTTCGAGAGCCTCCTGGCGTCCAGGGGTATCGACCCGGAGACCGACGTTGAGATCATCGAGACCGGCGCCGGCGGTACTACTGCGGCGGCCTTCCAGAGCGACCGTATCTCCGCCTACTTCTCCGACTACTTCAACGTCATCGAACTCGGTTTCGAGATCGAATTGAACGAGTTCGACCTCGGGGAGTTCGGACTGCTCAACGGGGCCAGCATCGTGGTCCAGCAATCGTTGATCGACGAGGATCCGGACCTCATCGTCTGTCTCCTGAGGCCGATAGCCCGGGCAGCCGAGTACACGCACGCCGATCCGAGGGCCGGTATAGATGCGATAGCCGCTTCCCGACCCGACCAGATATCGGATCCGGATGGCTTTGACAGGCTCGCGGTCGACGAGAGCATCAAGCGCCAACTGCCTTACGAAGACTCTGGGAACATGATCGGGTGGAACCGCCCTGCTTCATGGGAGGCCTACATCGACCTCCTGGCTTCGAGAGGGACTCTGGGCGGGGATTTCGATCCCGAATCCGTATACACCAACGAGTTCATCGAGGTAATAAACGACTTCGACAAACAGGCGGAGCGCGACGCCGCTACCTCCGCGTAGCAAGGTCAAACTTCGCCAGTCCCCAGGAAGGGGGCCGCCGGATCGGTGGCCCCCTTCGTATTGAACTGGTCGTGGTGACGGAGCGGGGGATTCACTGTGTCCGGTTCAACTCGGGTCTTTGATGTAATTGCCGGCTTCGTTCAATGACCAATCGTGGTCGGCGCTGATTACCTGTCCCGAGGCCCGCGAAAAAATCGCGAAAACAACCCTCCCGGTTTTGTTGACTCCCTTAGCCCCAATTTTTAACGCAGGGGTTTGAATCGGTAACCGAGCGAGATGCAAAGAACTCTCTGACCTGGGACGATAGCTGTTTGGTGGCCTCTACTGGCCGGGGTATTACCTTTCATCCGAAGGTGAACGCCGGGGACGCCCCATGAAAGTGGACTTGACGCGCCCTTTCAAGGTTCGGTGTGTCTGGGGCAAGTGAATCCGGGCTAGGAGGGTGCTGAAAAGGACACCAGGGAGTTCACCATCGGACATCGGCCATGCCGGGGGTTTCTCAGCACCCTCCTGGAGAAAACCGAACAGAGACTCAAAGATACTGATGGCTTACTGGAGGCGTTGCATCCTCGTGGTGGCCGACCAGAACACGATCTTACGTTCCGCATAGGCGATCAAGGAGTACAACATAAAGGCCAGGGCCGAGACGACCACCAGAAATGCGAACAGCCGGGCGGTTTCCAAGCGGGCCGCCGCGAACTCGATCTGGAACCCCAGGCCGTCTTGCGCGCCTGCGAACTCGCCGATCACGGCCCCGATGGCCGCGAATGCCATGGCGGTCCGGAGGGAGGCGAAGACGTAGGGAGCGGAACGAGGAAGCTTCAGCCTCCTGAAGGTCTGCCAGCGGGAAGCCCGGATCGACGACATCAGCTCGAGTTCCTCCTCCTCCATCGAACCGAGCCCGGTCACGGTGTTGACGAACACCGGGAAGAAACAGATCACCGCGGCGATCAGGATCTTGGGCATGGCTCCGAACCCGAACCAGATCACGAACAGCGGGGCGATTGCGATCTTAGGTGTCGAGTTGAGGGCGATGGTATAGGGGATCACTATTCGCCGTACGGTGATGAACTCCGCTACCAGCGAGCCGATTATTACCGCCATCCCCGACCCCAGCAGGAAGCCGAAGATGATCTCGTAGAAGGTGATCCAGGTGTCCTGCCAGTACGCCAGATCACCGAAGAGGTTGGTCAGTACAAACCAGAGGGAAGCAAGGATCGACGTAGGCGCCGGAAGGACGAGCGGGTTCACTCCGCCGCTGCGCGATACATACTCCCACACGCCCATTATGAGGATGAGCGAGGCCAGGAAGGTGACGGCTGCCTTGACGCTGTCGTTCATCATTGACGTCCGACCGGATCCCGGTTCACTTCCAGCAAGGCCCTCGCTTCCCTGATGTAGATGTTGAGTTCGTCTGATGCGAACAACTCCTCGGGTCGGTCTTTGCCGAGAGGAATATCAACGCTGCCGGCGATCCTGCCCGGACGTGGGGTCATCACGATGACCCGGTCTCCGATGAAAGCCGCCTCCTGGGGGTTATGGGTGACCAGAATGGCGCTGCGGTTCTGCTGGATGATGATGCGGCGTAGTTCGAGGTCCATGTACTCTCTGGTCATCTCGTCCAGGGCGCCGAACGGTTCATCGAGTAACAGGACCCGCGGTTCTCCCATGAGCATGCGGCAGATGGCGACCCTCTGTTGCATCCCACCCGACAATTCCCACGGGTAACGCTCCTCGAAACCTTCCAATCCCGCCAGTGCGATCAGTTCGTAGGCTCGGTCCAGATGATCGGATCGTTTGCCGCCATGGGTACGGACGGGGAGCAGAACGTTGTCCACCACCTTGAGCCATGGGAACAGGACCGGCTTCTGGAACATCATGCCGGTCAACTCGCTCGGCTCGGTGACCCGAACGCCGTCCACGTATATCCTTCCGTCGGTGGGTGGATAGAGCCCGCCGATCATCTTCAATAGGGTGCTCTTTCCGCATCCGCTGGGACCGAGGAGGGCAACCACTTCCCCTTGAGCGACCTGCATCGTGATGTCGTCGATGGCGGTCAGGGCTTGGGGCGTGTTCTCGTTGTATATCTTGGTGGCCCGGTCGACGCGAACCGCCGGGTGGGCGGTCGCGTCCGGAACCTTCGGTCCGGAATCGTTCAGGGCGGTTGAACGCCTACGCAGGGGTGATCGAGCCATCTTGATGGTCATACAGGGTAATACAACCGTGACGCTCCCCTCTCGTTTCGGCAGGGAACGTGTTGCTTACGGCTGAGAAGATGTTCAGAAAGCCTCGACGATTTCCTCCACCGAGAGGTGGTCGCCCACGTCAAAGAAGGCAATGATCCGGCACGGGCAGGCCTCTCCTCCTTCGAATTTCCACGGGAAGGCGCCGATGATGCAGCGTTTGTTCAGGGCCTTGTCGATGTTCCCTCCCACGTTCTCGGCATGGATGCACCCGTCCGGAAAGGCCAGGTAGTGCATCGGGAAAAGGTCTTCGGTTATGGTCCGTCCGCTCTTGTGATGGGTGTAGGTGTACTCCCCGAAGTATTCGAGAACCGACATCCCCACATGATCCTCGAAACGCTTGGTGAGGTCGGGCCGCATATGCCTGATCGTGGTATTCATGGGGTGGTCACCGGATCCGGCGTCGACCCCCCACCAGCGGATCTCCATGTCGAGCATCCAATAGGCCAGTTCCTGGGTACCGCCCGGATGCATGCAGAAGTAGCGGGTCAGGTCCTGTTCCGGCTTGCCCTCGTAGTACCGGTGGTAACCGGTATGGATGATCAGGATATCGCCCTTCTTGACCTCTACCTTGGAGGTAATGTGGTCGGGAGTGATGATGCTCCAGTCGCTGACCTCGTCGGAAACATCCACGATGACACCCTCGTGTACCAGTTTGTCCAGCGGCAGGGAAGCCATGTCTCCGGCGCCGTCCGCCATGTGCATGGGACCGTCGAGGTGGGTTCCCACATGGAGCGACGTTTCGAATCGTTGTGACACCACCCGGTTGGTCTGGAGCGTCTGGGTGTAATACATCTTGGAGCCGGGATACCCTACCCATCCCGGCGTATGGAGGTTGATGGGGTGAGATAGGTCGACGATCTTCATCCTGGATACCTCCGTTAGTTCTGGACGATGGAATGGTAGAGGGTCGAGTCCGATCTGTCAGAAGGACTCAATAGCTTTGTCCATCCGACCAGATACCGTAGACATCGGTGCGCCGGTCGGCCCGGGGAGCGATCAACTCACCCCGCACCTGAGCTCGCTTGGCGGCGCCGATGTCAACCTCGGTGACGGTGATCTTGTCGGTGGAGCCCGGCAACGGTCCCGACAGCAGCTTCCCGTAAGGATCCACGAGGATCGATGAACCCAGGAAGTCGAGTCCACCATGCAATCCTGCCTGCGATGCGCAGGCGATATATACCTGGTTGAGGTTTGCCTGCAAGACCGCACCCCGGCCTTGGGGACACATTCCGTCCTTATCCCAACGTTCCTGATCGAAACCGGGCAACCAGGCGGTGGGAACGCAGATCAGGTCGGCGCCCTTCAGGGCCAGCAACCGCGCCACTTCTATGAAGCGCAGGTCATAGCACACACAAAGACCGATAGTTCCGAACCGGGTATGCGCCACCGGGAAGCCGAGGTCACCGTTGCGGAACACCACTTTCTCGTCGGCGAATAGATGGGTCTTGCGATAGTGCAGGATTACCCCATCCGGGCCGACCGCCACGGCCGAGTTATACATGGCCTCCCCGTCCCGCTCGCAGAACCCGCCCACGATGTAACCGTCGGATTCCTTCGCCAGCGCGGTCCACTGCTCTACGGTCGGCCCCTCCAGTGACTCCGATGTATCCCACAACGCCCGCCAGTCGGAGGTGTAGCCATGAATGATCATCTCGGGCAGGATGACGATATCGGCGCCCTGATCGAATGCCTCGGCGGCCGAACGCCGGCAGAGATCTCGGTTCTCCTCGACTTGGAAAGGCTCGCCGCTGATCTGCGCCAGCCCTATAGAGACGGTGTTAGCCACGGTTACTACCCTCCGTTGTCGCTATCTGGTATCAGGCCGGCCACGCGCAGCATATTCCAATCCGCCGGGCAGGGTCCGCCGACGCTCTCGATGTGGTCATTGCGGTCACCCGAAACCGCATGCCACACCCCGACCGGCACATGAATGACCTCACCGGCCTGGAACTCCAGCCGTAGTCCGTTGGTTATGTCATCGATACTGCCCTTGCCGTCGAGAACATAGATCGTGTCCTCGGACTCCACATGCACATGCTCGATGTTGCGTTCACCCGGTTGCATATCCACATAGTTCATGTTGGCGCTGTAAGCCTCCACACCAGGCCAGACGACCAGACGGGCGTCCTCGGCGATCATGGGAACGATGGCGGTGGGGCGATCACGATGGAACGAACGGATTCCTCCCGGTGGCTGCCTGTCAGGCCGGGAGTCCGGCTCGGGGACTTCGAAGCTTCCCAGATGGGTGTACATCGTCGGGTCGGCCGGGCATGGACCGCCCACTATCTCGGCGCCGGTCTCCCCGGTTTCCAACCAATAGGGCGTCCCCGGGCTGATGTGGGTCATGGCGCCGGTGGTGAGGATTTGTTGATCGTCGGATGTACCGCGCACCGTCGCGGTACCCGACATTATGTAGTACACCGCCTCGGTAGGATGCTCCAGAGTGACGGTACGGCCTCCCGGCAAGAGCGATATGCGGTGCATCGACCTCAGGTAGGCGTCTACACCGGGCCATACCACGGCCCACGCCCGGCCGCCTTTTTCTTTGACTATCGGAAGCTCCGGACAGTTCTCGTCGTCTGCCAGAATACGGATTCGGTCGGGTTCAGATTGCATTTGCTCGCTTTGGTCCGTGCATCTGCGCAAGTCTACACCCGGAGGCGTCGCCTGTGTCCTGATCCCGCTGTGACTGATCCCGATACCGGGTCCGCTACGGTGCGGTGTCGAAACACGAATTGCTGCGGTACCTGGAGGTCTCGACATGGCGAGGATTGAACTGATTTCCGGTCGGGAGGGGCTCTCACCCGACCAGGAGGGACTATACGATTGGATAATCGAGAGCCGCGGTTCCCTTGTCCGGCCCTTCCAAGTGCTGCTGCATGCACCAGGTCAGGCGGATCACCTGGCTCGGCTCGGCCACCAGGTGAGGTTCGAGTCGGTGCTGGACGGCGCCGACCGCGAGTTTGCCATCCTGACGACCGGCCTTGCGCACGGTTGTCGGTACGTTTGGGATACCCATTTCGACATAGCAGTCCGAGAAGGAGTCAGAGCAGAGGCGCTCGCCTTCCTGGAAGGGGGGGAAGGGGATGCGGAAGCACTACAAGAACGGGAGGCGGCCATCCTGGAGATGGTTCGCGAGTTGTGTTTCCGGTCTTCGGTGTCCACGCCGGTATTTGACCGTGTGGTATCCGAACTAGGTACTGACGGGGTAGTGGAGCTAGCCGTACTGGTCGGCTACTACACCCTGCTGGGGTTTACCATGGCAACCTTCGACGTTTGTTGACGTATGCCCATGGGCGAGCCGACAGGACCCGGTCAACTGCTGTGGAGGCTTGAAAAGCCTATCCATGTATGCTTCACAATATGAGCACGCCCAAGACGGCGCCCCCGACTGTGATCGATGCCAGAACGGCCGCCGGCGCGGTAGCGGCGACCGGCGGAGTGTCGGAGATACTCGTTTTCGGGTCCGTTGCGAGAGGGGAAGCAGGACCGGACAGCGACATAGACCTGGTGGCCATCCATGACGACCTCGACTACTCGGCCCGCAGCGCCCGATCGGCGCGATTGGGAAGCATCGCCGCCGAAGCGACCGGCCATCGGGTGTTCGTGTATGTGACCGATTGGCCGGAGTGGATCCATCGCAGCAGTGAAGTAACCAGTTCGCTCGAACGGGCCATCAGCGCCGAGGCGGTGAGTCTCTACCATCGGGATGCGAGCGGGGTGCGCTGGAGGAAGGAGATCGGGATGCCCGCCACCGACCGCGACGAAGGCCTCGTCCGCCTTGACAACGCCCTGCGCTCCCTGCTCGCGGTCCAGGGCCACTTGGAAATGAGTCCCGGGGAAAGGAACGCCTTGGTGGACCGCGATCCCGGTTACTACCTCTTTGCATTGAGGGGTCGGATGGGTACGCTGTGCGCCCATGCTCACATGGCGATGGAGACCAGCCTCAAGGCACTCATCCACATAGGGGGAACGCACCCTGCCCGTACCCACGACCTCGGCCGGCTGCTGGGGTCCCTTCCGGTCGGTGAGAGGGACAGCCTCAGGGAGCATTTCATGGATGTGACTCCCGCAACGGCATCGAGGTGGAGAGAGGCCGGGGCTTACGAGTCTTCGGAGCGGCCTCTCGATGAGATGGTGATCCACGCCTACCACATGGTCCGAACCTGCATCAAGCTATCGCGTCATGCAGCCAACCGGTTTGCCGACTCCGAGGCAGCTCGTGTGATGGGAAAGGTATCCGCCGAAATCGAACGCAAGGTTGATAGTTGGAACCTGGAAGGCGAGGATCCGTACAAGGTGCTCGGTCAATCCCCTCCGCCCGAACTCGGCCCGCGTTAGGACTCGTTCCCAGCTTGCAAAGTGGATTGGGGACGCGGTACCGATGCCCCTCTGGGTTACGCGGCGTCCCTGGCTGCTCTCGGTCCGGAGATCGTTTCCGATTGCTCATCATCAGGCTGAGGTGACAGTGAGCGTTACATTTTTCCGAATCCACGACCGAGCGTTCCTACCAACTAGTATCGGGCTGCAAGCTCAAGCCTGGAGATAGGAGCCCCGCATATGACCCATGTTCCGGTAACCCACATAACCTCGGACGCCGAGCGCGCCCGACGGTATGCCGCCCTCCGCGAGGCTATGGCCGGGGCAGGCATGGACGCGTTCGTCATCTGTAGCCGGGGTGACGAGTTCGTCCGGGGGCGCGTGCAGTATGTGAGCGACATATTCCAGTGGGCAGGTCGGGGATTCGTGGTCCTTCCCATGGAAGGCGAAGCCACGTTCGTGACCGATCCGTTGTGGGGTACCGGGTATGCGATGCAGGGCAGGTGGCTCAACGACTACCGCCAGCCTGACGACGCCGGAACCGAGATAGGCGCCATCCTGTCGGATCACGGACAGGCGTCCGGAACCATCGGCATCGTCGGCTTGGCCGATATCACTTCGGTAGCCGACTACAACAGCATGAAGGCGGCGCTACCCGACGCCGATCTCGTCGACGCGACCGACCTGTTCGACGACGTGAGGGCTATCAAGAGCCAGGAAGAGATAGACGCCACCATCGAAACGGGCAACATTATGCGCCGGGTGTTCAAAGCATTGGAGGCCGAGATCCGGCCCGGTGTGCAGGAGGTCGACGTGCTGTCCGAAGCGCACCGCCTGTCCCGCCAACTGGGATGCATGGAAGGTATCGCACTCATGGGTCGGGCCCCGTTCCAGTGTTTCGGACCCGGAACCAGGGGAGTTATCGAGAAGGACGACATCATGGTGATCGACCTCGAGTGGGGCGGTCCGTCGGGCTACTGGGTAGAGGTCCGAAGGGTATACAGCTTCAAACCGCCGACCGCCGAGCAGAAGGCGTTCTGGGAGATGCGGGTAGAGAGCTTCGAAGCCTGCGTACAGGCGATGAAGGCGGGGGAGTCATCCGATACGGTTCTCGACGCCCGCGATCGCGTCTATGACGACTACGGCTACTCGGCGATGGGCGCCAACTCCTATACCGCCCACGGGATCGGAGTCGACTCGTTGGAGCCGCCCTGGGTGCCGGGGAAAGAGCGAGTCATGGAGGAGAACATGATGATCAACCTCCATCCGGCCATCGGATTCTCCGACCCCGAAGTGGGCGCCGCCCTGGGAGGTATCAGCATCGCCGACAACGTGCTGGTAGGACCCGACGGCGGGACCCGGATGGTCGACCAGTCCGACGAATGGATCGTGCTGGACTGCTGATCTCAGGAGCTTCGGACCGCAACGAGATAGGGGAGAGCCGGTTTCGGTGTCCGGTTCTCCCCTTGATCCCGGATTCCCATGTACGGGGTTCGCGCGGGCGACGGAGGAGTCAGAGGAACTTCCGGACCTGGGAAACGGCTGCTCGGTTGTCCCGTCTAGGCGGTGCGCCTATCACCCGAAGGTGAACGTCAAGACGCCCCACGATGCTGCGCTTGGCGTGGCTTTTGCTACATCGGTGGGTCCGGGGCATGAAGAATCAGAGTTAACTATATTGGGCAGGGTGTCCGGCCGACGAGGCCGAAAGGCCCCGATACTTGGATGATCGATTCCTGTTGTATATGCACAGGAGAAAGGAAGGGCGAGGCGAAATGAGAGTACTGATAACGGGTGCCGCAGGGTTCTTCGGTAGGGCCTTGGTGAGAGCGTTTGCCCTGGGGGGAGAGCACGTCGTAGCCGCTGACATCCTTCCGCCGGAGGACTTCCATCCCCGTTCGGACACCCCTGACGATATGGTCGATTACACGGTCCTGGATGTAGGGGACCCCGATGCCTGGTCAACCGATGTGACCGGTCCCGTGGATGGGATCGTCCATGCCGCCGCGTTGACTCCCAGCATCCAGCAGACCCGTGAGGATCCGGCCGGTCTGGTGCAGGTCAACCTGACCGGCACGCTCCATGCCCTCGAGTTCGCCCGTCTGAACGACTTGGGCAAGTTCTTGTTTATCTCGTCAGCCGGTGTCTACAACCAGTTTGACGAGGTGGTGCTTTCGGAGGCGGATGCCGATGGGGGCTTCTCGTTATACGGGTCGGCCAAGTTGGCCGCCGAGATAATGCTGTTCCGTTACTCCAACATGTTCGGTTTCGACGCCGGCGCCATCCGACCCACTTCGATGTACGGTCCAGCCGAGGAGTTCCGCAACACCCGTCCCTTTGTCACCCAGGCCAAACAGTTGGCCGACGCCGCCCTCGACGGGGTACCGGTTCGGGTCATCGGACTGGAGGACAGGTGCGATTGGGTGTTCGTAGACGATGTGGCCGAAGGCGCCCATCGGTTCTTCTCGGACGAGATGGGTAGGCGCGCCTTCGCCTTCTCATCCGGCGATCCGATACCGTTCAGCGATGTCTTGGACGCGGCCGTCGCATCCTTCGGGGTGGTGGTGGATGAGAATGCCGAGATGCTCATCGACGCCACCCCCGACCGGGCCACCACCATCTCCTGCGATAAGGCCCGCGCCGAACTGGGTTGGAACCCCGTCGGCATCGCCGAGGGTATGCAGCGCTACGCCGACCTGGGTGGCTGACAAGCCGCCTCGCCGATCCGGATCAGATACGAGGAATGTGACAACCCGAGACATGGAGCCTAAATGAGCCAGAGCAAACTGAGATCGGCCCTCGCGGAACGCACCCTGCGAATCCGCGGTGGCCACGAGTCGCCCTACTTTCGGATAATGCGGAGAGTGCAGGGACGAGACGACATCATCCGCCTCGTGCGAGGTGAACCCGACATTCCCACTCCTACCCACATTATCGAAGCCGCCAAGCGATGCCTGGACACCGGTCACATCGGCTACACGCCGCCGGGTGGCATGATCGAACTCCGGGAAGCCATCTCCCGCAAGTTCAAGCAGGATAACAACCTGGAATACGACGCCGAGTCGGAGATCCTGGTTACGGCGGGGGCTCAGGAGTCGATGGCGGTCAGCCTACAGACCCTGCTCGATCCGGGCGACGAGGTGCTGCTCGCCACTCCCCATTACATGGCCTACCCGGCCAACATCACCATGGCCGGAGGGACGATCGTCTACGTGCCCACCGTGGAGGAGGAGGACTTCGAGCTCAAGCCGGAGGCCATTGAAGCGGCGATCACCGACCGCACCAAACTTCTGATCCTGGTTACCCCCAACAACCCCACCGCCGGTGTAATCAATGCCGAAACCCTGACGGCGATTGCGGACATAGTGCGCTCCCATCCCGATCTGGTGGTGATCTCCGATGAGCTGTATGAGAAGGTGGTCTACGACGGATTCGAGCACCTCAGCTTCGCCACCCTCCCGGACATGTGGGAACGGACCATAACCATCAACGGATTCTCTAAGGCCTACAGCATGACCGGGTTCCGGGTGGGTTATATGGCCGGTCCCGCCGACTATATCCTGGCCGCCACCGAGCCGCGCCATTCTCTCAGTATCTCCACCAACCTCCCGTCCCAGCACGCCGCCCTGGCGGCGCTTGAAGGCCCGCAGGACTTCATGGACGATATGATGGAGGAGTATCACCATCGCCGAGCGGTGATGCGGGCTGCTTTCGACAAGCTGGGCGTCACCTACGGAGAACCCAAGGGAGGGTTCTATTTCTTCGCCAATGTGTCGGGATCAGGGCTGGACGCGGTGGCTTTGGCGGATCGGGCTGTTGATTACGGGCTGCTCTTCTCTCCCGGCAACATCTTCGCCGAGGGTGCGGCCGAGTATATCCGCATCTCCTATCTGGCGCCCCGGGAAGAACTCCACGAGGCTATGAACCGCTTTGAGCGGCTATGGAACGACTGCCGGAGCGGCAAGTGAGCGGCCCGAAGGTAGCGCTGATCGAGGAGTTTTCCTCGGCTCAGATAGCAGCTCTTTCGGAGGCGCTCCCCGCCGGCGCGACGGTGGTGGAGGACGCCCTGGCGTCGGGCGCCATCGCGGAGGCGGACTACCTGGTCCTCTGGCGGCGGGGGATCGACGATGACCGACTCCGCACACTCCGGTCCCTGCGGGGAGTGGTGACCCTGGATTCGGGGGGCGCCACGCCGTCGCCGGAAATATGTGCGGCTCAAGGGACCTGGACCGACAAGGTACTGTCCCCCTCGCTGATAAGCGTGGCCGAACACGCGGTGATGATGGTGTTGGCTCTCTTCAAGCGCCTTCCCACGGCTCACCGGCGTCTCATGGAGGGCGTAATAGTGGACGGCATGGCGCCGTTCGTCACCGATCAGGAGAACTATTCCTATAACTGGGTCGGCTTGGACCTGTTTGAAGCGTTGGTGGGCAAACGGGTCGGCCTGATAGGTGTCGGTAAGATCGGGCGTGAAGCGGCAACCCGTCTGACCGCCTTCGGAATGGACGTTATCTACTACAAGCGGAACCGGTTCACCCCGGAGGAGGAGCAGGAGCTGGGAATTCGCTACCTGCCGTTCGACGAGTTGCTGGCCGCCTCCCACTGCGTGTCGTTACACAACCGGTTCACGCCGGAGACCGAGAAGATGATGGGCGCTCGAGAGTTCGCGCTGATGCCCGAGGGATCGTTCTTCGTGAACACTGCGCGAGGTCGATTGGTGGACGAGGATGCATTGATGGCCGCACTGCACAGCGGACACCTGGCCGGAGCGGCCCTGGACGTTTTCTGGTGGGAGCCGATCCTCCCGGACAGCCCGTTGCGGTCGACCCCCAACCTCCTGATGACTCCCCACACGGGTGGTATTCCGAGCGCTGTTTCGGTAGCTCACGAACTGGCCGGGGCGGGTAAGGTCATCACCGGACGACTGGAGGAATGAGATGGGCGACCAGACCTTCGTGGGAATGCAGGTCGGCGGGATCAGCTTCATAGACGAAGGTATCGAAGAGACGCTTGACATCTTCCAAGAACTGGCCGGTGTCAACGCTATCTTTATCTCCGCTCTTTCTTGGGCGAGGGGCAACGCCGGACGTTCCGGGAGCAACGACTTCCCCGATCATGGAGGCCAGGAACCGGACGACCTGCAAGGTGGGGCCTTCTTTCCCCCCGACTCCCGCTACTACCACGGCACTTCCATCAAGGACTTCACCGCCCCCGATCCCCTTTACGAGGGATGGGACATCCTAGGTGATGTGATCCCTGCCGCCCGGGAACGGGGCATAGAGGTGTTCCCGTATTACTGCGAGACGTCGCACAAGAACCCTAAGCCTCTGTGGCAACCGGGGTTCGCCCAGGTGCTGGAGGTCGATCCGTGGGGTCGCAAGGCCACCCGACCCTGCCTGTACAACCCGAACTACCGGAACTGGTGGTTCGGCGTGATCGACAACTGGCTCAACGAGTATGACCTGGCCGGAGTCCTCTGGGGTATCGAACGGGAGGATCCCCTCTCGTCGATGATCGTCAGCGACGAGGTTCCCACCTGCTTCTGCATCCACTGCCGGTCCGAAGCCCACCGGCGTGGAATCGACGCCGGACGGGCCGCCGAGGGTTACCGGAAGATACATGACTATCTCGCCGCGGTGCGGGCCGGGCATCAACCGAGGGATGGGAAGCTGATCACCTTCCTGCGCCATCTTTTCGAATATCCGGAAGTCTCCCAATGGCAGAAGCTCTGGTGGGATGGCCACAAGGACCTGTATCGGGAGATATCCGGGCTGGTACGGTTCTTCGGAGATGATTATCAGGTCGGATTCGGTATCTGGCAGATGATCAACACCTTCAACCCGCTACTGCGGGCGGCCCACGATCCGGCCGAGTACAAGTTGTACGCCGATTGGCTCAAGCCGGTGTTCTACAACGCCCCGGGCGGGGCGCGGTTCGCCAAGTTCGTCACCAACCTGTGCAAGACCATACTGGGCGACGCCGGCCCTGCGGAATGGACACCGCTCCTCTACAAGATCCTCGGTTTGGATGAGGCGCCCTTCGAGGACCTTCCCCCTACCGGTTTCAGCCCACAGTATGTCGCCGATTTCACCCGCCGGTATGTTGACGCGGTGGGCCCCGAGGTGGAGGTCTATCCGGGTATCGGTCTAGGAGTGGAGACGGTGGCTCGCGATATCACGCCGGCCGACTGTGAAGCCATGGTGGAGGCCTCATTCGACGGTGGAGCAGGCGGAGTGATGATCTCCCGCAACTACTCGGAGTTGACCCTTCCGAACCTAGCCGCGGTGGGAACCGCCCTCCGTCGACTCGGAAAGATCTGACCTGCGACAGAAAGGACATTGAATCGTGCGAACAATCCTCAAAGGCGGAGTTGTCGTCAATCTCGACGGTGGTCCATCTCTCCAACAGGACCTTGTCATCGATGGCGAGCAGATCGCCTCGGTGGGGGAGTCCAACGGCGCCTCCGGCGACAATGTGGTGGACGTATCCGGCATGTACCTGCTTCCCGGACTGGTGAACTGTCATGTTCACCTGGGGTGGGACGGTACCCACGATCTCGAGATGCAGGCCAACGAGTCCCCTGCCATCAATGCCATCAAGGCCGTTATGAATATCCATCGTCAGCTTTCGGCAGGCGTCACGACTATTCGTGACCTTGGTATGAACAATGCCAACATCGATGCGATGACCGCGGTCGAAAACGGTTGGGCGCCCTGGATCCGCTTGTTCCCCAACGGGCGCGCCATTTGCACCACCGGCGGGCATACATGGTGGTGTTGCCGGGAGGCGGACGGCATCTACGGAGTTCGCAAGGCGATCAGGGAGCAGTTCAAGGCCGGCGCCAGTTGGATCAAGATCATGGGCTCGCATGAGGAAGTGCAGTTCACCATGGATGAACTGCGGGCCATGGTCGAGGAGGCCCATCAGAACGGCATGAAGGTAACGGCCCACGCCACCTTTGATGAGGCGATCTCGCGCGTTGTGGACGCCGGGGTCGATTGCGTGGAGCACGGCGGGTCGATGACTCCGGCAACAATCGAGAAGATGGTCGAGAAGGGTGTCCCCATCGTTACCACCTTCTCACCCTTGGTACAGCAGGTGAAGTTCGGATTGGACTTCGGGATGACAGTCTCCGATGTGGAGCGCCGCAAGGATCAGATGGCCGAAAAAAATCGCTTCGCGGGCAATGTGGCCGCGGCGCGGGCCGGAATCCCGATCGTGTTCGGTACCGACGCCGGCAGCCCGGTCGTGCCTCACTACGCCATCGCCGAGGAACTCAAGTTCATGGTCGAGGTCGGGGTGTGTCCTGATAATCTGGACGCCCTCAACTCGATCACGCGTCGCGGTATGAAGTTGTTGGGCCTCGAGGACGAGCTGGGCAGCCTGGAAGCAGGCAAGACAGCCGACGTGGTGGCGGTGGGTGGCGACCCGCTGGATTCGTTGGATCATATGAAAGACGTCAAGAGGGTCTTCGTCAGAGGCCGGATGGCCTTCTCCTCCGAGGGTGGCTACACCCAGGTAGGGCGTGATCTCGAAGGTATCGGTACTCGTTGGGGGCCCGGCGCCCAGATCGGATACCGCCGCGCCTAGACATCGCGTTCGACGTATCCAAGTCTTAGGAAGGTATTCAGGTATGGATCCAGCGGGGTTCACATGTCGGCGAACTCTCCGGCCACAGCATCGGCAAGCGCGATGCGGACCTTTCGGTAAGGGATTGTTCGGTAGCCTCCTCGAGGAGATCCACGATGCTTGATCTGAAGATCGTCGGAGGGACCGTGGTTACCGACGGTTCCTCCCGCCCGGCCGATGTCGGTGTGGAACTAGGGGTGATCACCGAGGTTTCTTCTCAAGGGGGCCTCGGCGCCGCCCGTCGAGAGATAGACGCCACGGGGCTACTGGTAATACCCGGCGCGGTGGACGCTCACTTCCACTGCCGGGCGCCCAGCCACCCTGAACGGGCGACCTTCGCCTCAGAGTCGAGGGCAGCGGCCTCGTCAGGGATTACGACCTTCTTCGAGATGCCGATATCCAACCCTCCGTGTAGCACCCCTGAGGCGTTCTTGGAGCGGCGGGAGTTGGGAGAGGCCGAGAGCCTGATCGATTTCGCCCTCTACTCGGGGGCCGGATTTTCTGATCCTGTCCGGGTGGAGGCGATGGCGGAATGCGGCGCGATCGGTTTCAAACTCTTCACTCACGATCCGCCTCCCGAACGGATTGTGGAGTTCGAAGGGCTCTATGCGTCCGGACCCGACGAGATATACGAATGCTTGGCGGCTGTCGCCGAGGTAGGTTTGCGCTGCGCGGTTCACGCCGAGAACCAGGCCTTCATCGAGCACTTCCGCAAGACCTCCAACGAATTAGGACACCCGAACCGTCCCGCAATGGTTGAAGCAGCGGCGGTGGCGTTGGTGGCCACCATCGCTCGGGAGGTCGATCTACCCGCCCACATCGTCCACATCACTTCCCGGCTCGCTACCGAGGAGGTGCGAGCGGCACAGTCCCTAGGGGCGGACCTGTCAGCCGAGTCTTGCCCTCACTACCTCCTGTTGGATGAGTCCTACATTGCGAAGTTCGGGAACTTCGTGAAGGTGGCGCCGCCTTTGCGTACTGTCGAGGACGTGGCTTACCTCTGGAAGTCCCTTCTGGACGGCGCGTTGTCGGTCGTGGCTTCCGATCATGCTCCGTTTACCTACGAGGAGAAGGCCGCCGCCGACTTCGCTAGCTCGGGCCAGGGTATTCCTTCCTTGGAAATGTTGGTTCCGACGATGCTGGACGCAGGTCTGAGTGGCAGCTTCCCTCTGGAGAGAGCCGTAGAGGTAATGACCGCCAACCCGGCGAAACTGTTCGGAATCTATCCACGCAAAGGTACCGTCTCGCCCGGCGGCGACGCCGATCTGGTTCTCGTCGATCCGGAGGGTTCGCTCACGGTGGATTCGGAACGCTTTCTAGCCCGATCCGGTAGAAGCGGCAAGGTCTATGACGGTATGAACCTGCGCGGCCGAGTATTGACAACCCTCTCTCACGGACGGGTGATCTTCACCGACGGGAGAGTGGTAGGAGAGGGGGGCGGTCGTCTGGTCGTTCCGGACGAACCTCCCGGTCATGTGAGCGCCACCCAGACTCACACGAAGGATGATGGAAGGTCAATGCCAGGAGACCGGAGCGGGTGAGCGGTCATAGTCCGGTTAGGGTCGGCGTTGTCGGGGCTAGCCCTCCCGGATTCGGCGACCGCGCCCACCTACCGGCGGTGCAAGCTGACCCCGGTTTAGTCCTGGAGGCGGTGTGTACCACCCGTGAGCAGACCGCTCGGGCGGCGGCGAAAAAGTGGCAGGCCCGGAAATCCTATGTGGGGATAGACGACCTGTGCGGTGATCCGGATGTTGATCTGATCTCGGTGGCGGTTCGTCCCCGGCTTCATCACCCTTTGGTCATGTCCGCCCTGCAGGCCGGCAAACCGGTCTACTGCGAGTGGCCGCTGGCGCTCACCAGCGCGGAGGCCCAGGAAATGGCGGCGCTGGCCGAGACGGAGGGCATACCGACCGCCATCGGACTCCAAGGTCGATTCGCTCCCGCGATCGCCTGGGCCCGGCACTTGCTGGAGGAAGGTGTGGTGGGTCGTCCTCTGTCGTTCGTGGTATCGCAGATGCTCTCCAAGTTCGATGTCGATCCTGATCGATCGTGGCTGGTGCGTCACGAGGAGGCCAGCGGCGCCCTGTTCGTGGCGTTTGCCCATGTGATGGATTCGGTTCGCTTCCTCCTAGGTGAAGTCGAGAGCATCGCCGCTCGCCAGATGACCCTGTCGCCGGACGGTCTGTACACCGACGGTGGGGCGTTTCGGTGGAAGACCGCCGATACGGTGATGGCGACCGCCGAGTTGGTGGGAGGAGTAGCCGGTACCGCCTACGTTTCCAACGCGGTGACGCCTCCCCAAGGATACTCCCTCCGTATCCTGGGAGAGGAGGGTCAGATACTCCTGGCAGCCCCTTCGTACTACCAGTTCAGTCCGGTCAAGGTTTCGGTCGGACCGATGACGGTGTCCGTGGGTGGGAGAAACTCCGACCTATTGGAAGAAACGACCATCCCGGCGCGGTTCTTCTCGGACATGCCGGTAACGGAGGGTCATTCGGCCTATAACGTGGCCAGAGCGCTGTCCCGGTTCGCCGATTCGATCCGGGACGGGGAGCGGTTCCGTCCGGACTTCCGAGACGGGGTGGTCATGCATCGACTGCTCGACGCGGTGATGACCTCCAGTCGAGAAGGCCGCACGGTGAGGGTTTAGGAGGTAGTTTGAAACCCCTTTACGGACCGTCGAAACGTGACTCCCGGATGGTTGCATGCCCTGTGTCGGTGAGCCCGGCGTCGTTGCCGCCATTCAATATAATTCCTCTAACGGTTATGGCCCCTTCCCGTAAGGAGGTCACCGATCAGTGTGAATCCACCACCAACGAAAGGAAATAAACCCTTGGACCTGCATGACCCCTTCTACGATCTGTTCCCTCGACCCTCCTTCCCTTCTATCGCACCGGGAAAGTCGGCGATTCTAACCATTGATCTACAGTATCTCGATGCACACGCCGACGGGTGGATCGGGCGTATCGCCAAGGCGGCCGGCCAACCTGAGATCATGCAGGAAAGATGGGACAACATCAACGGTATCCTTCCCAATGTCCGTCGCTGCCAGGACGCCTTCCGGGCGGCGGGGGAGGAGGTCATCCATGTTCGGGTCGCCTATCGAACCTCGAACGGGCGGGATGCGGGTAAAGCCTTCATGCCGGCTGCTGAACTCGAACCGGTCCCCCGTGAGCCTTTCGACGATGAACTTCTCCCCGAGGTGGCGGTACAGGGAGACGAGATGATCTTCTCCAAGACCTCGTCCAGCGTTTTCAACTCCAGCGCCATCGACAACGTTCTAAAGCGGATGGGTATCACCCATCTGGTCTTCACCGGCATCGTCACCGAGGGTTGTGTGGAGTTATCGGCCCGCGACGCCGCTGATCGTGGCTATACGGTGTCACTGGTGTCTGACGCCTGCACCTCCTCGACCAGGGAACTACACGAGAACGCCCTGGTCAGAATGACCGACGGGGGTTTTATCGCCTCCCGCACCACCGAAGAAATCTGCGCCGAAGTGGCGAACCCGGGCGACCCGACCGGAAGTAGACCCGCTTCCATACCCACTCCGACTAGCTAAGGGAGTCTATAGAGATGGCTGAAGGCAAACTAACCCACATTTCCTCCCCCGAGGAGCGAGAAAGACGTCACCGGGTCTTGCGCGAGGCTATGGCCGGCGCCGGTATTGATGCGTTGGTCATCTGTAGCCGAGGCGACGAGTTCGTACGGGGTCGGGTCCAGTATGTGAGCGACATCTTCCAGTGGGCCGGGTGGGGCATGGTCGTCCTGCCGCAGACAGGTGAGCCCACCTTCATCGGTGATCCTCTCTGGGGCCTGTCACGGGTGGCTCTGGTCAACTGGATCCAGGATTATCGCGCCACCCAGACCCCGGATGTGGAGATCGCCGGCATCCTCTCCGATCACGGTATCTCCAACGGGACGATCGGTATCGTGGGCTTGGCGGACATCACTTCCGCCGCTCACTACATGGGCTTCCAGAACACATTCGGGAAGACCGCCACCCTCGTGGACGCCACCGACCTGTTCGACGACATCAAGTCCATCAAGAGCCCTGAGGAGTTGGACAACCTGCGCGAGACATCACGGATTATGCGGGTGGTTTTCGATGCGCTGGAAGGCCATATCAGGCCGGGGGCGATCGAGCGGGATGTGCTAGCCGAGGCGCACCGACTGGTTCGCCAGCACGGGTGTCTTGACGGCATCGCCCAGATGAGCCGCCAGCCGTACCGCGCCTACACGTTCGGAATGGACGCGGAGATAGAACGAGACGACGTTCTGTGTATCGATCTCGAATGGGGCGGCCCTTCCGGTTACTGGGTTGAGGTGCGTCGCACCTATTGTTTCGGCAGGCCTTCCGACCAGATACTCAAGTACTGGGATACGAGGATCGAAACCTTGGATGCTTGCATCGAGGCGATGAAGACCGGCCAGTCTTCCGAGGATGTGATCGCCGCCCGAAACCGGGTGCATCGTAAGTACGGGCAGGGTGGCGAGGAATCGGTCGCCTATACCGCCCACGGCATCGGCTTGGATTCGCACGAGCCGCCTTGGGTTCCGGGCAAGGAGCGGATCATGCAGACCGATATGGTTATCAACCTGCATCCTCAGATCACCTTCGAGGACCCTGCCGAGGCTCTGGCGGTAGGAGGAATCTGCGTTTCCGACAACATCCGGGTTACTCCCGACGGCGGAGAACGACTCACCTACGAAGAAGACATCCTGGTAGATCTGGATGCATAGCCGCGCCGCGCTGGTGATGGCGCCGGGGAGGGTTGAGGTCACCGACATCGACATCAGCCCTCCCCGGGAGGGCGAGGTGCTGCTGAGAATGGAAGCGGCCGGGGTCTGCCGCACCGACTACAAGGTTTCCAAGGGGCTGCAATCCACGAGGACGCCTAGATATCCCATGCTGCTGGGTCATGAAGGCGCCGGGGTGGTGGAGCAGGTGGGTCGCGGAGTGAACCATCTCAAGGAAGGGGACCGGGTGGCGGTAGGTTGCCGTGTCCCGTGCGGCGCCTGCGTGATGTGCCGGCGCAACGATCCCCGGCGGTGTAACTCCTCTGCGCCACGCGCTCCGATCGTCTCGATTTCGTCCGACGGTTCCCAGGTTGAGGTACCGATCGGCTTGGGGATGTACGCGGAGCGAATCGGAGTCGACGCCGGGGCCGTTTTCAAAGTCAGCGACGCCATGCCCATGACATCCGCCGCGCTTCTAGGCTGTGCGGTCATGACCGGAACCGGCGCCGTGTTCTACACCGCCAAGGTCTGGCCGGGCGCTACCACCGCGGTAATCGGTTGCGGTGGAATCGGTCTCTCGACGGTGCAGGGCGCTCGTATGGCCAACGCTTCCAAGGTCATTGCGGTTGATATTTCCGACCGCAAACTCCGATGGGCGATGGAGATGGGCGCCACCCATACGGTCAACTCGTCGGAGCAGAACCCGGTGGAGGCGGTGCGAGCCATAACCGGCGGCTACGGGGTGGATTTCTCGTTCGAAGCGGTCGGGATGGGCGCCACCGTAGAACAGGCCCTCCGGATGCTGTCATACGGCGGCGTGGCGACCATGATCGGGGTGCCCCCTGCCGGGTCGGTAGCCGACCTCGATCCTGTAGCGTTTTTCCGCAACACGTCGACTTTGATGACGACCCACGGAGGGGAGGGAATACCGGCCCAGGACTTTCCGGTGCTGGATTCCCTCTACCAATCGGGCAGCCTCGACCTCGACTCCATGGTCACCCATACCATCCCGCTTTCCGACATGGAGAAAGGCTTTGAGAACCTGGAGACCGGTTCGGCTCTCCGAACGGTTGTCGTACCCGACTGACCTCGCTGATCTGCTAGCCGGCGCCGGTCATCTGAACTCAAGGTCGAGTCGCTTTAACCCGGATTCTTCATGCCCCGGACACACCGAACCTGAAAAGGCCATGTCAAGTCCACTTTCACGGGGCGTCCCGGCGTTCACCTTCGGGTGAAAGGTAATACCCCGGCCAGTAGAGGCCACCAAACAGCTATCGTCCCAGGTCA
>CAZEZF010000007.1:0-58546 GCA_964516495.1 uncultured Acidimicrobiia bacterium
TGGTTAATTTCACCTCTCTCGGTTACCCATCCAAACCCCTGCATGAAAAATTGGGACTAAAGGACCTGATCTTCGCCCCGCAAGCACCACAGCCGGATAACACCCGAAGGCGGGAGGATACGACCATCTTCAAATCCGGTACCACTCGGCTCGCAAAACCGTCCGAACGGGTCGCTGCGCGACGGCCGCCTCACGACTCCTCCCTCGGATTGTCCACGTGATGTCGACCTAACCGCGAGCGCACCTCGCTGACGCACTCCTGCGACCTCTCCGGCAAACCTGGGCTTCTTCCGGCGCCGGTTCTTTCATCATCGTCATTCCCGGACCCGCATTCTTACTCATTGGGCGGCAGCCCTCACCTTCGGCCACACCTTTCAGCTGACTCGGACAAACCCGATCCCCAGGAAGCGGGCCACTATACCCACCTGTTCGGCCAGATGGCCGGGCGCGGCGGCGCTGTGATGGTTGACCCCGGCCTCGGCCCAACACTTCCACAATGACTCCACCGCCTCGTCGCCGGAGAAACGGAACGCCCCCCCTACCGTGGGGCTCTGCGGAAAGGCTCGCCCGGTGATCTCACCCTCGGCGGCGACCAGGCGGAACCCGCTCGGTTCCTCGTGGTGAGGTGTGAACCCGACCAGTGTGGCCGGACCCGCCGGAAGCTCGAACCAGACACAGGCCCCGGTGACGGGATCGCTCCGGAACCAGGGGTTGGAGATGAGGCGGGGACGGCCCCCAGGGGGGCGCCACTCGAGGTCATGCTCCCCCGAGTTGGCGATCACCACCTCCCCGGTCTCGAAATCGATCGCCTCCACCTCGTGGTAGAGAGCAGCCCCACCAAGACGCTTGGCCACCAGCATGGCGACTGCGGTAACCACATCCCCGGCGCATGACCAGGGAACGCCGTTGGAGGTCTCCCGACCCAGACCGAAGCAGGGGGTTACCCCGGGAGCGTCTCCGAATCGGATCTCCTCTACATGACAGTTCATGGCGCCGGCGTCGAAACCGTATTCAAGGTCGAGATCCTCCATGACCTTGGCCAGCTTCAAGGATCGAGTCTCTCCCTCACCATCTTCAGCCACACGTTCAAATCCTGACGACACCTCTTGTCGGAGTTCGGCGATGCCATCCACGGCCAAATACCGGTCTCGGACCTCGGAGGGATCCACCGGAACCAACTCGATGCCGGTGGCGGATCGGAGCGCGTCGTCATCAACATCCACACAGTCATACCCGTCGATGGGGCGCCCTACCCGGGCGATCCGGGCACCGGACAAGCCGTGGGCAACCTGGGCGGCGCCCAGAACCCCGACCAACCGATCGGTGACCGGCCGGTGACCTAGAACCCCCGCCACCAACTCGAAATGCCGGCCCACCCGCCCGAGGACGTTGGTGAGCATCGGGGTGCCCACCGTAGCTCCCAGCGTCGTGATATCCGTCTCGTCGAACTCCCGCCTCAAGGCGCCGCTGCGCTGGATCGCCCATACCACCACCGGCAGGTTGTCAAGGAGGTCGAGAGCCGCCATGGCGTAGGTCGGGGGCGCCGCCATCGACTGGACGACAAGCACCGCGCTCGCTCCACCCGCCCGGATACGGACCGCCGCCTCCGCCCCCGACTCGGAAGAGTAGACAAGACCACTCCAGGTAATGGCCAAGCCGGCACCGGAGAGAAGGTCAACCACCTCTTCAAGCAGGCTCCGGCGTTCGGCGCGGAAAGCATATCCTCCGGCGCTCGCCTCCCAGAACTTCCAGTAGGGATGTATAACGGCAATGCCGCCACTCGCTCTCATCATTCCTCTCGCCACCTGCTCGGACCACTCGACTTCCGGCGGGAGCCCTGTCCACCAAACGGTGCTTCCACAGGCACACCCGCCAACGGGATTAGGGTACGGTATCGGAAAGCGAGGAACATCGGCCCGAGGCCCTGACCTCCGGATAGCAAAGATAATCCCAGAAATGGAGGCAACATGACCACCGAGACCCGTATCGAGTTCTCCGAGGTGCTGGGGAGGCGGGTTCGCCTGGGTTCGTGGGAGGATCAGAAGATCTCCACATATCGCAAGATCCGGGAAGCGGTGGGCGAAGACCGTTGGGATGACGCCGCCGACCTGGCCGACCATTTTGTCGACGAGGCCAGCGTCTGTTTCCTCCTCTACCGGCAATGGATCAACGACCTGAGCGGCTTTCTCGCCTCTAAGGGGGCTACCGGCGAGGACGTTCAGGCGGTCAACAACAGGATCGTAGACCAACTCACCCTCCCCGACGGGGCGCCCTGGAAACCCCGCCACCACTGGGACCGGTTCAAGCAGGAGCAGAGGAAGCTCCTGGCCCACATCTACCGGGCGGAAGCCGACGAAGCCATCGAAGCGCTGGACACCATGAAGGAAACCTGGCGCCAGACCCACGACCGGGATGTAGACCACACATACGGTCTGATGTCGGAGATCTACGAACGCCATAGCGGACCGGGACTGGTTGAGATGTACGACCTGGTACTGATTCCCCTGTTCGCATGGCGTTACCAGAAGTTCGACATCGATCAGCATCCCTGGGATGAAGGGTTGGAGACCCTGATGCTGGTGGCCTGCGAATCGATGCGGGGCCACCTGGTGGGGCCGGAACGGACGGGGGATTTCGAGTTGATCGAGACCGAAGACCGCTACATCCTTCGCTTCGACCCATGCGGGTCCGGAGGGCGGACCCTTCGGGGCGACTGGGTGGAAGGCACACCGGCCCGCATGGAACCACCCTACAACTGGGCTGTCACCACCGAGGAGGCCTCGTGGAACCACTACACGAAGGGCATCTGCCTCTACTGCGTCCACTGCATCATCCTGATGGAGGAGATGCCGATGGACCGCTTCGGCTATCCCGTACGGACCGTTGACCCGCCCGTCTATCCGGACACCAACCCGGACCCCGACGTTCGCCAGCAGTGCCAGTGGGAAATGTTCAAGGACCCCACCGCCGTGCCGGAGGAGTACTACACCAGGGTCGGGCGTAAGAAGCCCCAGGTGTTCGGCTCCTCGAACTTCCAGTCCATTCCGCTGCCCGAGGCCGGCTCGCTGGGGCTCCCCGGAACCGGCTAGGCAGGTGCGGGCCGCCGTACTCGACGGTTACCACCAACCGCTGAGGCTTACCGAACGGGCGGACCCGAAGGCGGAACCCGGCCAGGTGGTGGTGGATGTCCGCGCCTCGGGCGTCTGCGGTAGCGACATCTTCCTGCAGAAGGGCGGGTTCGACTCTCGCCTACCGATCGTGCCGGGCCACGAAGCGGCGGGGGTGGTGTCCGCACTCGGTCCGGGGGTGGACTCGGTCAGGGTCGGCCAGCCGGTGGCCCTCTACTACATCGACCATTGCACCCGCTGCCGGATATGCCAGGCCGGCCGGGTCAACATGTGCCTCTCGGTGGAACGCATGGGGGTCGAGTTCGACGGGGCCTTCGCCGAGAAGGTACTGATCGCCGCCCGTTCGGTGATCCCGGTCCGGGAGGACGACGATCCGATGGATATAGCCGTGCTTACCGATGCGGTGGCCACCCCTTACCATGCGCTGGTCCGGATCGCTCGAGCGCAGCCGGGTGAGACGGTGGTGGTCTTCGGAATCGGAGGAATCGGCTCCAATGCGGTGCAGGTGGCGGCCCATCTGGGATGTCGGGTTATCGCGGTGAGCCGCTCCGACGCCAACTTGGAACTGGCCACCCGCATGGGCGCCCAAACAGTAATCAAGAGCGGTGACGACGTGGTGGCCCACATTATGGAACTGGCCGGTCCGGGAGGACCCGACATCATCATCCAGACGGTGGGATCGGCGGATGTCTACCGCCAGGCTCTCGACGCCGCCGGTATAGGCTGCCGGGTAGTGGCGGTGGGATCCACTCTGGACCCGTTACCTGTTCAGGTTATGGGACTGGTGTGGCGGGAGGCGACTCTGGCCGGTTCCCGTGGCTTCACCCCGCAGGACATCACCGATGTGGTCGACATGCACCGTCGAGGAGCGATCACGACCGCTCACCTGGTCCGACACCCGAGACCTTTGGATGAGGTGAACGAGGCGCTCGACGACCTGCGGAATGGAAACGTATTACGTTCCGTTATCACTTTCGGAAGCGGCTGGTGATGATCCGAGAGGGTGGAGTCCGGCAGTGATTCCATTTCCGCGCAAACCACCATGGCGTCAACCGCAGAATTGTCACTATCCCGGGATAGAATCGAACGTATGTTCTTTTCTAGACATCGAAGTCCCGCTCCATACTCGTGGAAACCGCCGTGGTAGAGGCACCGGCAATTCCAGCCGGTAGCCCGACGCGTGAGAGATTCGGCTACCAGGCACCCATACTTCCATCGCTGTCGAACGAAGCGGAGGATTTTGCATCGATCAACTCGGAAGCAGGCCTGCTCAGCGCCCTCCGGCCTCTGGTATGTCGAGGCAAGCTGGCAGACCTTACGCGGCCAGAAGCGGCCCTGTTACAGGAATCCCCTCCATCGACAGGAGAATCCGACCGCCACTATCTGGCGACTCGGATCAGGGAGGGACATGACCCGCTTGGCGATACGTTACTTCGACTCAGGTCGACTAGGCAGCGACGCTCACTAGGGGCCACCTACACGCCGAGGGAGATCATCGATCCGATGATCTCCTGGATCAAGAATCGTGGGAACCCGGTCAGGGTGATCGACCCTGGGGCTGGATCGGCTCGGTTCCTCCTGTCCGCCGGACGCGCGTTCCCCGAGGCACATCTTGTCGCGGTGGAAATAGACCCGCTGGCGGCTCTTATAGCCCGCTCCAACCTAACCGCGGCCGGCCTCGACTCGCGCTCGACAGTGATCGTGGACGACTACCGCCGCCTAGACTCAGGTAGGGTCGAGGGTCCTACCGCCTATATAGGCAACCCCCCTTACGTCCGCCATCATCAAATTGACGGGGACTGGAAGCAATGGCTCGTAAATACGGCCGCCGAATTCGGATTACCCGCAAGCAAGCTCGCCGGGCTACACCTGCACTTCTTCTTGGCGACCCTCGCTCACGCCGAATCGGGAGACCTCGGCGTGTTCGTCACCTCGTCCGAATGGTTGGACGTAAACTACGGGACGCTGCTCCGGCAAATGCTCGTCGGGCTGTCCGTCCATATGATCGATCCACGGATAGCGCCGTTCAAAGACACCGCAACAACCGCTGCGCTCACCTGTTTCGAGATCGGATCCCGGGCCCCGTCCATCAGGATGCGACGGGTCGATTCCCTGGAGGATCTCGGTGACCTGAACAAAGGTCGCAAGGTGGGGAAGGAACATCTGGCCAACTTGAGCAAGTGGTCAACAGCGTTGAGACCTACCCGCAAGATACCCGCAGGATATGTGGAACTGGGTGAACTATGTCGAGTGCATAGGGGCGCCGTTACCGGAAGGAACGCAACCTGGATCACCAGAGTAGGAAATCCCGAACTCCCGGAACAGGTCTTGTTTCCGGCGGTAACCAGAGCACGGGAACTCTTCGCCGCCGGAGAGTCGTTGGTCGACCTCGGCGGGCTCCGGGCGGTGGTAGACATTCCAACGGATCTGGATGCTCTCGACCCCGACGACCGCTTGCTGGTTGTCCGGTTTCTGGAACAGGCGCGGGAAGATGGCGCAGACACCGGTTATATAGCGCGCCATCGGAAGCGGTGGTGGTCGGTAGGCCTGCGACAACCGGCCCCGATTCTGGCGTCCTACATGGCTCGACGCCCACCCACCTTTGTTCGTAACCCGATCGGCGTACGACACATAAACATCGCCCATGGCCTGTACCCGCGGCAAGCTATGGCGCCGCTAGTCCTAGACCGGCTCGCCGAAGTGCTGCGAGACACGGTGTCTTTATCGCAAGGCCGGACCTATGCCGGCGGTCTGACCAAATTCGAACCCAGAGAGATGGAGAGGATCCCGGTACCCGATCTGCCGACCTTGAGGTGCATGGCGGAATGACCCGACCACCCCCTCGCTGGACAACAACCCAGCTTGACGAACAGCGAAGACTGGCTAGGAGGGTGCTGAGAAACCCCCGGCTTGGCCCGACGTCCGATGGTAAACTCCCTGGTCAGCGGACGGAGGGCCAATTCAATCACCTGTTTTTCAGCACCGTCCTGACGCTCGGTTCCGCGAGCGCCGGCTCTCTGAACCTCGCGAGAAGTACCGGCGAGCGTTCGAAGCGTGCCGCACAGAGGTTAAATCCCTATTGTCCAAAACCAACGACTTCTTACTCCTGCCCGATGCGGCTCTTGATGTCCTGACTGATCGGAGCCTGTTGGCTGCGCTCAGGTATGCTGTAGGCCCCCCGATCTCTGAAGATGATCTGAAGACAATTGCCCAAGCTTCCTTCTCCTCGCAACGGCTTCACAACGACTCCGACATGGTCGAACGGGTGGTTGATATTATCCGATCGGGTCTCGACACCAAGCGATTCCATTGGCTGACCGAAACCAGGGAACCCACTGATGAGGAACGTTCGGCAGCGGTTCTGGCTTCAGCCGCTCTTATGGCTGTCCAACGTGTCCGCACGGCGCGGGCACATGCCGCCAAGGCCGAACAAGAAGAAGCGGTCAGCAATCGTCTTCGCTCGGAAGGGCTTACCGAGGAAACTGCTAGAACCGTTAACACTCATGACGAAGCACCCGCCCGTGGCGCATTCTGCGGCGAGTCGACCCTGGGAAACCGAAAGGCCGATCTCATCATCCGCCTCCACGACGGCAGGATCATGCCGGTGGAATGTAAAGTATCGAACTCGGCGACCAATTCTGTAAAACGGCTCAATAACGATGCGGCCGCGAAGGCTGTCGCATGGGTCAGACACTTCGGCGAGGTAACCGTGCCCGCTGCGGTGTTGTCCGGTGTATACAAGACACACAATCTTGAACAGGCGCAGGAATCGGGACTGGCGATCTTCTGGGCTCACGATCTCGACCCTTTGGTCGACTTCATCGCATCCACACGATGACTACGGTTTCCGGCGTCGCCGAATCAACGGCCCGAGGTCGGGCGATGACCGTTCAGGGACCGGTACCGGTTTCGGAGTTGGGCTTCACCCACATCCACGAGCACCTCTACATCGACTTCCGGCCGTTCCTGCAGTTGCATCCCTACGAGGTGGTGTCCGAAGAACCCCTGACCATCCATACCGCGGCGGAGGCCCGGTGGAATCCCGGCGGGTTCCCGGATAATTACCACCAGACCGACGTAGACCAAGTGGTTCGCGAGTTGGCCCCTTTCTACGCGGCGGGAGGTCGGACCATCGTCGAGGTGACCCCCAGCCATATGTCACGCGATCCCGTCGTACTGGCTGAGATTTCCGAAAGAAGCGGCGTGCATGTGGTCATGGGGGGAGGTTATTACCTGGCGTCCGGCCACCCACCGGGCACTGAGGACCGGACCACGGAGAACATTGCCGAGGAGTTGATCGGGGAGTGGCGTCACGGGGTGGGCGACACCGGGATCCGTCCGGGGATCATCGGCGAGATCGGGACGGGCGACCCGGTGAAGCCCGAAGAGTTGCGCATATTGCGAGCGGTCGCCTGGGCGCATCTGGAGACGGGTCTGCCGATCAGCATCCATCTCCATCCGTGGGGTTATCAAGGGAAGAGAGTGCTGGATACGCTGGTCGGGGAGGGTGTCGACCCGGTGCGGGTGGTGCTGGGTCACATGAACACCGCGATCGTCGACGAGACGTACCAACTCGATCTGCTCGACCGAGGAGTGAATCTGGCCTATGACCTGATGGGGTTCGACCATTCCCTCATCGGCTTGGGCAAGTATCCGCCCAGCGACTTCGACGTCGTTGCTCAGATTATCCGATTAGCTGAGCGGGGTTTCCTCGATCAACTGTTCATCTCCCAGGATATGGGAGGGGTCAAGACCCGGCTGCTGGCCTACGGTGGATGGGGTTACGCTCACATCCTCAACCATGTCATACCGCTGTTCCTGGACGCGGGATGGAATGATACCGAGGTGCAGAATCTGATGGTGACCAACCCTGCTCGCCTTCTCGCTATTCCCGAGCTCCGTCCCGGATAGGAACGATCCCCGAGCCCCGCCGGACAGCGGCGTCGGCTGAGAACGAAGGCGGATCCCGGTCACGCAAATGCGACTTCTCAAGGGTTACGACCAAGCGAACGAAGAATTCAGGACACTAGTCGAGCCTTGAAGGACTTGCTTATCTGTCGATCAGGCAAGGGCGTACCCCACGCGCCAAAGCCGAACCATGCCCTGTACCAAGGGGTCCCCTGCCGATGAGTGATCTGCACCAATTGGGAAGCAGTCCAAGAACCGTAGTAGTTGTAGGTCACGTCAATAACGTGTTGTTCCTGCTGATCGAATGGCCTCGGTTGGGTCGGCTTCAAACTGATTCGACCGTCACGAGCGACACTAGCGATCGGAGTGAGGGGAAGAGGTTCTTCGACCGGGTCCGCTCGGTACATCTTCATAGCTTGATACAGGTCGTCGACTACGGGCCCGTATCGCCACGCTTCAAACTTGTCCGTCACTAGCGGACGGTCATAGATGGCAAGCATCCAGCCATGAGCCAAGTACACCAGCTTCATAATCTGGAGAGGCGTCAGCGGCCGACCATCCTGCACGCCACGCCGGATGAACTCGTTAGCAATAACGCGAGCCGAGTGTGCCATTTGTCGATCTAATTATCCAGATCATCCTTCATAGATCAGTCTACAACGCCATAGTCGATAAACCTATTCCTCATCAAGCCTACAGAGCAAGGTTTAACCGATCCGGGTGGTACCAGCCGGTGGGTCACCTCAACGGTTCCTATTCGGTCACTGGTTGTCGCAACATCAACTGGATCGGCGACACCGACGATAGCTGAATCGGTGGAAACCCTATCCTCGTCAGGCTTCGATCTTTACGGCTTCTCGGTGGTCGGATCGATAATCTTGCCGATCTCGGTGACCACCGTGGCGGGGAACCCGCTGCGCTCGGCATGCTCGTCGATCAACCCGGGGTTGTCACACACATAGACGCAGAAAGTCTTATCGTCGGCAACGTAGCTGTGCTCCCACTGTATGGCCTTGCCCTCGGACTGCATCGCCTTGAGCACCGAGTTGGACTGCCCCGCCGCGGCGCGCAACTGATCGCGTTCGGCGGTACCGATATCGGGTATTTCCCGTTCAATCACAAATCGTCTCATGATTCTCCTCATCACCTGTCGCCGTTACCTCGGGTTGATTCTAATCTCCGATCGCGCCTGCCGGTATCCGCATCACCGGATGCGGCGCCTACCGGACCAGAGAAGGGCTCGTGGGACTGAAGGGATGAGCAAGTGCAGGAAGAGAGGCCGGAATTGCAGCCGCCCCGCTCGGTTCATTCTCGGGGCGCTATTACGTCGAAGGTTGTGCTTCCCGGTGCTGGAAACGTTACCATACGGATCAACACGATGGCCCCGACAGATTGCTGTACCCTGTTGAGGATGACATCGGGGCAGTAGGAAAGAAAGTGGATATGGATACCACCTTCAAACGGTTATCAGGGGAATGGATGACGCCGCGGCGGCGTTTCCTATCGGCGCTTTACGGGGGCCGGGTCGACAAGGTACCCGCCATGACCCTCAGTTCGGTAATCACCCTCGAAGCGATGGACATCACCGACGCGGCGTTCCCGGAGGCGCATCTCGACGCGGAAAAGATGGCCCGCCTAGCCGCCACCGCCCACGAAAACCTGGGTCTCGACACCGTTATGCCGGTTTTCCATTCTCAGTTGGAGGCCGACGCCCTTGACGCCGCTACCTGGTGGGGCACCAAGGACAACTGGCCGGCCACCAGCGATCATGTGCTCTCGGATCCCGAGGACTTCAAGATCCCGTCCGACTACCTCAAACGACGGTCCTTCAAAGCGGTTCTCGGAGCGATCCGGTTGCTCAGAAAGCGGTATCCCGACGTGGGGATCGTAGGCAAGGTATACGGACCCTGGTCGGTGGGGTTCCACATGGTAGGCATCGAGAGTTTCCTCATGGATACGATCCTGGATCCGGCCAAGATCCACCGCTACCTCGAGGTGCTGCTCCCCGCTTCGATGATGTCGGCCCATGCCCAGCTGGAAGCCGGCGCCGACGCCATCATGTGGGCCGACCACGCCAACCGGGAACTGGTCAGCCCCCAAACCTACCGGGACTTTCTCCTCGAGATGCATCAGCAGGTCACCGAGGAGATCGGCGGACCCAGCATCCTGCACTGCTGCGGCGAGACGACCGACCGCATCGACTACTTCGCCGAAGCCGGATGGGATTGCTTCCATTTCGAGTCCCAAGTCGATCCGGCGACGGCCAAGAACATCGTCGGCGACCGGATGTCGCTCATGGGCAACATCAATAACCCGACCACCTTGTTCAGCGGCACATATGACGACACCTACCAGGCTTGCATGAAGGTGCTCGAGGCCGGGGTCAACGGGGTGGCGCCGGAGGGATCCGTGCCGTTGGGAACGAAGATGGAGGTTCTCCAAGCCCTTGCCGATTCCGCTCGTGACTATTCCGACAGCCACCGGCCCGACGGACGGTTGATAGTACATGACCCACCGGAGGCGCCCGAAGGAACCTGACCACCCGACATGTAGCCGACCCTTGCAGGACAGGTAGGCGTGGTCTACGCTCTTGTTCCTGGAAAGGTTTCCAGGCCGAAACGAATCCCTGGAATTACCCGTCGTATCCGCTCAAATACATCTAAAGAAGAACACGCAAAGACTAGGAATGGCATCCAAGAATGGCCCGGTTGTCTGATATCGCCAACAAAATAATCCGTGAGGAGATCGAGGAGTTCCTGGAACGACCTGACGAGATCGAACGCAACATAGACCTGTTCAGTCGCTCCTCATCCCTCATGCAGGACATTGCGGCGGCTCTGATCGAGGGGGACAACGTCACCGTCGACCAACTCACACGACAGGCCTTGGACAGCGGGGTTCATGCGCTCGAGATCATGGACGATGGACTGATCGCCGGAATGGGTATCGTCGGAATCAAGTTCCGGGAAGGGTTCGTCTTCGTGCCGGAAGTTCTGATATCGGCTCGAGCCATGAAGGCCGGTATGGCTCACATCGAACCGATCCTCGCCGCCTCCGGAGTGGAGCCGATCGGGTCCGTGATCATGGGAACGGTGCAGGGAGACCTGCACGACATCGGTAAGAACCTATGTATCATGCTGCTGCGGGGCGGAGGGTTTACAGTGACCGATCTGGGAGTGAACACCTCCCCGGACGAGTTTCTGGAGGCGGTTCGCGCCAACGACGCCCGTATCGTCGGCATGTCGGCCCTGCTGACCACCACCATGCCGAATATGGCCAGAACCATCGAAGCCTTCAAAGACGCCGGACTCCGCGATCAGGTGAGGTTCATGGTGGGAGGGGCGCCCGTCACCCCGGAGTTCGGTGAGGATGTGGGCGCCGACGGCTACGGCAAGGACGCCTTGGCCTGCGTGGACCTCGCCAAACAACTTGCTTCCGACATCGCCGTATAAGGATCACGACTTGTCCGACAACGACAAGCAGGCCTTCCGGGAAAGGCTTGATCGTATCGAGAAGATCTTCTCGGATCTGGTGGCCAACGCCGAAGTGTCATCACGAACCAGGTGCCCTTATCGGGACCGCCACGACCTGTGTACCGCGATGTTCAGGTGTCGTAACCAGCAGGCTTCTCCCGACGATACCGATCAGTTGGTGTGCGGTCATGACGGCACCTTCGACTACCGCACCGCCTGGGAAGCCCATCCGCGATCCGAACTCCGAGCCAGGAAGAAGATCGAAACGATCAGACGAGAAGCCGAGACGAGCAGGCGGGAACGGACCACGAAAGGGACATCGTGACGACCACTGTTTCCTATCAGGGAAACACCAAACCGCTTGTCATCGACCGTACCGTCTTCGACTACGCAGACGAGTTGGCTGTTGATGTCCCCACCTCCTGCCAACGCAACGGCGAATGCCATGAATGCGTAGTGGAGATCACCGACGGCATGGAATCGCTGTCA
Source organism: uncultured Acidimicrobiia bacterium (assembly GCA_964516495.1). GTDB lineage: Bacteria > Actinomycetota > Acidimicrobiia > Spongiisociales > Spongiisociaceae > JAPPFW01. The sequence goes on from CAZEZF010000007.1 coordinate 11,999, forward strand.
CCGCGTACCGAATCAGAAGGGTTCCTGCGGGACGCCTTCCGGTTGGCATGCCAGGCGCGCATCGTGGCGGACGGCCAAGACATCGGCTTCACCCCGCTGCGACGACGACCACGGATACTCGAAGTGAGCCTTGCCCGTGGCCGGAACACGACCCTCGAACCAATGGTCACCCGGGTCGGAGACGAGGTGTGGTACGGCGAAACCAGGGTTGACGTGTACCGGGGGGCGATCTTCGGGTTGGCGGTGGACCTCGGCACCACCACCGTGGTTCTCGAACTCGTCGACCTGGAAACCGGGGAAACCGTCGAGGTGACCAGCTTCGAGAATCCCCAGCAGTTCGGCGGCAGTGACATCATGAACCGGATCTCCTACGAAGCTCGCAAGGGCGTTGACGGTGAGCTTCGAAATGCGGTGGTCACAGCCATAAACGGTGGAATCCGGGAGATGGTTACCCGCCAGGATCGCCGTCCTCCCCATCTCTACGAAATCGTGGTAGCCGCCAACTCCACCATGAGGGACATCCTGTTCGGCCTGTCGGTGCAATCGATCGGACAGAAACCATACAAGTCGCTGGTCGAGCATGAGTACCTGGCCGGGAAACGTCCGCATACCGCCCTCCTGTCATCCACCCGCGATATAGGCATCCGCGCCAATAGGAGAGCTCGCGTGTACGGCCTTCCCCTCATCGCCGGCCATGTCGGAGCAGACACGGCGGCCTGCCTGGAGACGGTACAGCTAGGGAAGACCGGCGCAACCGAGATGCTGGTCGACATGGGGACCAATACCGAGGTGGTGCTGCACCACCAAGGCCGCATGTTCGCCGCGTCGTGCCCGGCCGGACCGGCGTTCGAGGGAGGCTTGGTCACCTATGGCATGCGCGCCTACGACGGAGCTATCGAATCGATAGTCTTGGCCCCCGATGGTTCGGTCGACCGGTATCAGACCATCGGCGGAGCATCGGCTGATGGTATCTGCGGGTCCGGCCTCACCGACCTGCTGGCCGAACTCCGTAGGAAGGGCCTTATGACTCCCCTCGGGGTGTTTACCGAGAGCCGCAAGCTAATGGCGATCGAAGTGATACCGGAGCGGGGCATAACCTTTTCCAAACAGGACATCGGCAACCTCGCCCAAGCGAAGGCGGCCAACTACTGCGGCCAGTTGATCGTGATGAGGACCGCAGGCGTGGCGCCGGACGAGATCGACCGTCTGTACCTGGCCGGAGGTTTCGCGAACTACCTCGACGTTCGCAACGCCATCGAGATCGGCCTGATCGCTCCCGTTCCCGAGGATCGGATCGTCAAAGTGGGTAACGCAGCCATCGACGGCGCCCGCACTCTCCTGCTGGACAGGTCGAAACGCCCGCAAGTAGAGGAGAAGGTTAAACAGGTGACCCATATCGAGTTGGAAACCACCCCTGACTTCTTCGAGTTGTTCGTGGATGGATGCCAGATGAAGCCCATGCCCACCCGACTACCCTGTCCTCCCGAGACGAACCTGACACCTTGGATGGTCGCCTCATGACCTCGTCCCGTTTCACCGTCATCGGCGAGAACGTCCACACCACCCGTATCGTCCTCCGGAAGGGGAAACGTTTCGCCAACCGGAACGGGGTGGACGGCGTGATGTACGAGCGAGTGGATGGAACACCCCGCCTGTTACCGATATCAGACCTGATGCGACGGAGCCAGGCATACGAAGAGGGTCGGATCAAACACATCGCCCTGGCGGTGGGCGCCGCCATGGGAGGCGGACCGGATGCCGAGGACGGATACGAATACCTGCGGCGGGTCGTGGTCGATCAGGAGCGCGCCGGCGCCCACTACCTGGACGTGAACGTGGACGAGATTTCCCTCAAGACCGCGGAGCAACGGGCCGCGATGGAGTGGCTGGTCGACTACGTCGGTTCCCTTACCGAACTCCCCGTTTCCGTCGACTCCTCCGACATCACCGTTATCGAGACCGGGCTACGGACCGCTCGACGGGTAGGCGACCGGCGTCCCATGCTCAACTCGGCTTCCCTCGAACGTACCGACGCCGTCGACTTGGCGGTCCGATTCGAGGCGAGGGTAATCGTCACCGCCGCAGGGGAGAGCGGTATGCCCGCCGACGCCGGCGAACGGGTGGAGAACGCCTCCCGGATGGTGGAAGCGGCACTGGGGGCGGGAATCGAGATCGGCGACATCTTCGTAGATCCGCTGGTCTTTCCGATCTCGGTGGATGGCAACTTCGGATTGCACACGCTCGAAGCCATCCGAACCGTCAGGCGCCGGTACGGACCCGATATCAACATCACCGGCGGGATGAGCAATGTCTCGTTCGGCATTCCCGCCCGCAAGTTGATGAACGCGGTGTTTATCAACCTGGCGGTCGAGGCCGGAGCGGATAGCGGGATCATCGACCCGGTTATGAACCCGCTCGCCGAGGTTTTCGCCGCTGATCGGAACTCCGTTCCCTACCGTTTGGCCGAAGACACCCTCCTGGGACGGGACGAGTTCTGCGCCAACTACATCAGCGCCTGGCGGAAGGGCGACCTGGCCGGATGAGCGTGAACCTGCCTTCTCCAACCCTCAGGCCGCCGACTTGTACCCGGTGCTCCACGACCATGACACTCAAGACCGCTCGCAACGGCAAGACCAAGGGACAGCAATTCTGGGGCTGCGCCAAGTTTCCCAAGTGCTGGTATTCCCTCTCCTACCAACCGAGTCCGGAACCTCCTTCGCCGCATAGTCCACCAACCTGCGGACGATGCAGCAGCCCCATGAAACTCAGGACCGCGGGCAAGGGTCAATACAAGGGACAGCAATTCTGGGGATGCGCCACATACCCGAAGTGTCGATTCAAACGTCCCTATTTCCCAACCGCCAAGCCCGAACGGAACTCGGCCACCGCGCCGAGACCTGTGTCGGACGTACCGGAAGCAACAGAAGTCAAGCCTGAGGAATCACAGCCGCCGAACAAGCTGTGGATGACCATCACGGAGGTGGTCCTCTTCATCGAGAGGATCCGGTCCTGGTACCTGGAGTTGCGGGAGCCCGACGCCAACGGATCATGGCCTGACCGTCACCATCGGAAGGTGCTGCGGTTCATCTGGGAACGGGACGCCCGGCGCTGCGGTCTGTGTGGGGGAAGGATCAAGAAGCTCCACGCGTCGTCTCCCACCCAGAGGCCACAGATCGAACACATCGTCCCCAAGGTGTTCGCCGTGTTCGATTTGGATAAGGACGGCAAAGCCCGCCCGGGTACCGATTACAAGAGTCGTCTCCACAAGATGAACAACCTGCAGGCTGCCCATTCCTACTGCAACAAGCGGAAGGGAAACACGACGGACATATCGAGGTGGCGTCATCCCAGCTTGCGTCGGCTGCCGGTGGCGCGCTCCACCGCGGACGGCGAACGGCTCTTCCTTCCTGATCGGGAGTAATGGTCCGACGCATCCCTCCGTGTGTGGATGCAGAACACGGTGTCTAGCCAACCCACTTTGTAATAACTTCGCTAAACCAGCGCTGACTACCTCAGTAGATATATCTTGTTATGGATTGAAGCGGACGGGATGACCTCAAAGAAAAGGGGTGGCGGTTTTAAACTCGTCTGGAAGGAAGAAACCAAACCATGTGGGACAACTCGCTCATCCGGATAACGCCTGCGGTCGTTGTCGCGGTTGCTCTGGCAGGCGCTCTGGCGGTGGTTGATCTGGATAGGCTCGATGAACGAACACAAAGAGCACGGTCACCGAGCGATCATCTCACCTTGCAGACTCAAGTCTTCGGGCGTCGCTTATTCGACCTGGCGCCGGGGAATGACCCGGTTCGGGACCGGTGACCGCCGGAAACCCGGAGGAGGACCAATCGGACCACGATCCGGGATACAAGGTCGCTTCCGGGAAACCGGCCATGCGGAGAGCAAGAATATTGTGGCAAGCGGTTACCCCGCTCCCACACATACTCACCACCGGTCGCCTGGGATCAAGCCCCATCTTCTCGAAATGCTCGACCAGCTGTTCGGGTGACTTGAAGAGTCCGGCTGAACCGACGTTGCCGGTGGTGGGCGCCGAGACGGATGTCGGAACATGCCCCGCCACCGGATCGATTGTCTCGTTCTCTCCTCGGTAGCGTTCGGACGGACGGGCGTCGATTATCTGAACCTTCCCCAGTCTGAAGCGCAGGTTCTCCCGGTCGATAGTGGAAGTAGGTCCCGTTCCGATCTCGAAGGTGGTCGGCGCCGGCGCCGGCTGTTCGGTGGATGTGGGTCCACCGCCGGCGACCCACGCCGAGAAACCTCCGTCCAGGACGCTTACCTCCGAATGTCCGACATCGCGCAGCATCCACCACAGGCGAGCGGCGATAGCTCCCGATCCCTGGTCGTAAACCACCACACGGCGCCGGTTGCCTATACCCTGCCGCCCGAGGAAGGCAGCAAACTCCCGGCGGCTCGGAAGGGGATGACGACCCGGTCCCGTCGGAGCGGCCAGGTCATCGTCGAGGTCCATGAACAGCGCACCCGGTATGTGACCCTGACGGTAAAGGCGTCGGCCCTTCCCGGGTTCACCCAGAAACCAACGGGTGTCAACCACCCGGACATCGGGATGATCGAGGTTCTCCTTCAACCAGGCACACGAACTAAGCAGGCCGGTCATCCTCTCCCTCCGGAAGGTCAACGACGCGACCTCGTCGAGATTATCGATCCAACCGAAGAGAACGCAAAGGCCATCCGGATGATTACATACCATGCCAGTACCAGTACCTCCAACGGTACCGGCAGCTGGCTGTGCAGGTGCATTCTTCTCGTGGTCCACATTCGCAACTCGGCGGTCTCGGCCCCTGGAGGACCCATCGTCCAACGACCCTTGAATCCTGACCGGTTGGTCAATTCGTAGCTGAATCGCGTACCCGACAGCTCCCACTTCCGTCCCCAAGGGTCGAGACGGACCGCCGACAGAACGAGTTCCTCCCCTTCCCGGATTCGGAGACCGTCGGCGCCGTCCGGGACAATCATCCAGATGCGGCCATCGGGCAGGTCGACCCGAGCGGTCCTTTTACGGGCGGGTATCGCGCTAGCCAGATCGGTGGTCGGTGACCGAAACCTCCATACCGGCGCCAATCCTCTGCGGATAATGGTTACGGTCTCCGGCGTCTCCGGTGTCATTCCTCGACCCGCTCCCCTTCCGTCTGTTTCGCCTTCCGGTTGCGGACACCGGCCGCGGCCGCCGCGTCACGTACGGTCTTGCCGATCGCGTCTACCAACGATCCGAATGTCTGTTTCGCCCCGTCTACTATCTTCGGGTCGTTAACCGTGGTAGCCAACGCCTGACCCAATCCTTGGGTCGCGTTGACGAATCCATTCCAAGCCTGACGCAGCTCCTCCTTGGCGCCTTCCTTATCGGACCCGGCGAATCCCGACCGTACAAGGTCGCCGAGTTCCGCAAACCCGGTAGCCACATGCTCCCAGGAGGCCTCCGGTTCGTCACGGTCTCTAACATCGTTCATATGAACCTCCACCTGCTTGACGCCACTTACGAACTGTTCCGAGCCTACTTCGGTTTTCCGCGTAGGCAGGCGCCGGATGGTACCGAAGTGGGCGCGGTCTACGGCATCATCGAGACAACCCTCCAGTTGCTGCGACAGGACGGAGTTACGCATCTGGCCGCCGCCACCGACGCGGTGATCGAGTCGTTTCGGAACCAACTCTTCGAAGGCTACAAGACCGGAGAAGGCGTTCCCCCCGACCTGTTCAACCAATTCCCCCTGGCTGAGGAAGCCTTGGAAGCTCTCGGCGTCACGGTGTGGGCGATGCGAGAGTTCGAAGCCGACGACGCCATAGCGACCGGCGCCCTTCGCTGGGCGGACGCGGTGGACCGGGTAGTGATCCTGAGCCCCGACAAGGACTTGATGCAGTGCGTGATCGGGGATCGGGTCGTCACCTACAACCGGAGGGCCCGTCAACTCTACGACGAAGACGGCGTGGTCGAGAAGTTCGGGATCTTACCCACATCGATACCCGACTACCTGGCTCTGGTGGGAGACTCCGCCGACGGGGTGCCCGGAATCGCCGGATGGGGCGCCAAATCCACCTCGACGGTCCTGGCTCGCTACGGCCGTATCGAGCGCATCCCCAAGTCGTCGATCGTGTGGGATATCAAGGTGAGGGGCGCCGCCCGCCTGTCGGCCAACCTTGAAGCAGCCCGCCCGCAAGCCCTCCTCTATCGAACGCTCACCACCCTCCGACGGGATGTTCCCCTCGGCCAAACCCTCGGGGACCTTGAGTGGAGGGGGGCTCATCGGGACCGATTCGCCGGTTTGTGTGATCGCCTTGGCTTCAGACGACTAAGCCGTCGCCCGCATCGCTGGTCTGAACCCGATCGGAGCGGCTAGAACTGGTGAACCCCCATCAGGAGGGTGCTGAAAACCCCCGATCGGATCGACGTCCAATGGTAAAATCCCTGGTCATCGGACGGATGGCCAATCCAATCACCTGTTTTCAGCACCTTGCTAGTGTCCTGAGTCAGGCGTAGACCGCGAAAATCGCGGGTATATCCCTTCCCGGCGCGTTCCTCCCCCTCCCGGCGCGTTCCTCCCGGCGGGCCCTCCCCCACCGCCGCCACCTATGGCCGAGACGCGTCCTCCCATACCCCTGACGGGGGCAGTCCCGAACGAACTCTGATCCCTTCACGCGGTCCGAGTCGACGTCGGAAACGGACCGCCGGTAATTACGGTTAATCATCAACATACAGAGAGGGTAGGACAGAAACAATCCCCGAATCCCCGCCGACAGCGGTGACAACTAAAAAAGAAGACGGAACCCGGTCGCTCAATGCGAACCTTCTTATGTATTACAACCAAGCCAACCAAAGATTCAGGACACTAGCCCCAATTTTTTCATGCAGGGTTTTGGATGGGTAGCCGAGAGAGAGATGAAATGAACCACATGACCTGGGACGATAGCTGCGTGGTGGCCTCACCTAGCCGGAGCGTGATCCTTTCACCGCAAGGGCGCCTCTTTGTCTGGACGCGATCCGATCCGAGAAGCACAGACCAGGGAAGCGCGTCCGTAAAGACCGGGGTGAAGAGATAACGAATAACAGGCCCCACCCGGTTCTTGACAAACCTCGCGCGTTATGATCTAATTTGAAGGTTACACAACGCGCTCATCCAGAGCGGTGGAGGGACAGGCCCTGAGAAGCCGCGGCAACCGTCTAAGACGGTGCCAATGCCTGATCGATGAGTTCGCCGAGGCGGAAATCCGCTCGCGGCGCTCGAGGAGCGCGTGGCAAGCGAGAGGAGAGTTGCCTATGAACGACCACGATCATCCTAGAGTTACCTCGCGTTCGGATATGGGTTGTCCGGGCTCCCGGGTGGCTTATCCGGGGCGGTGGACCTAACCGCCCCCCACGACGCCCCCACCCGGGAGCGACCGATAACCTTTTGCAAGGGCGCGGCGTCCTATTCCGACCAGCTAACAGGGCAATCCTTGTGCCGAAAGGTTGGTTTACGGAAAGACGGAAAACCCGGAAATGTCAGTCAGAAATCGCAACAACATACCGAAGGAGGAAGAACTCATGAGCAAAGGTGACATCAACGGAGTGGACACGGACCATCTACTGTTCGCTCGGGGAGTCGTCGGGGAGACACCCGCAGCCGGCGACTACACCTGGCGGGCCTCCAACGAGTGGGTACACGGAACCCACAGCAAGACGATCATCGGAGGCTACTTCGGGCTAGGTGAGGAGCGGGACCACAAGGGGACCTACGAGTTTGAAGCCGACCACCCCCTGGAGTTCAACGCCGCCGACAATGCGGCGACCCCGGTGGAGATCGTCCTGGCCGGTTTGGCCAGTTGCCTGACCGCAGGCGTGGCGGCGGTAGCCGAGAATCGGGAAATCAAGCTCAACTCGGTCAAGGCAACCCTTGAAGCCGACATGAACATCGGCGGTATTCTCGGCGCCGACCCCGAGGTGAGGAACGGTTTCAACGATGTCCGGGTCAACTACCAGATCGACGCCGACGACACCAGCGAGGCGGACCTGGAAGCGTTGGTAGCCCAGTCCCAGAAGATCTCGGCGGTGTTCGACATCATGGCCAACCCGACCAACGTAACCGTATCGGTCGGTTGAAAGCGACCGAAGAACGGTGCGCACTACCACTGTCGTAATCGGCGCCGGTCACGCCGGCTTGGCGGTCAGCCGCCTCCTATCTGAACGCTTGATCGATCATGTGGTCCTCGAGCGAGGTGAGGTTGCCAATACCTGGCGGACGGAGCGATGGGATTCGCTCCGTCTGCTCACCCCCAACTGGCAGACCCGGCTGCCCGGATTCTCCTATGACGGGGACGATCCCGACGGTTTCATGACCATGCCGGAAGTAGTGGATTTCATCAACCGCTATGCCAGGCTGGTGGATGCCCCCGTCCATACCCTGACTAACGTAACGTCCGTACGACCCGACGTGGACGGTTACGAAGTGGTGACCGACCGGGGGACATGGACATGTCGTTCCGTGATGCTGGCGTCGGGCGGGTTCAACCTACCCAGGGTGCCTCCGGTAGCGGCCGCCCTCCCGAGGACGGTTGATTCCATTACTCCGATGGACTACCGGCGACCGTCGGACCTGCGGGAGGGAGGCGTACTGGTGGTCGGCGTGTCGGCTACCGGCGTCCAACTCGCCGACGAGATCCACCGATCCGGGCGCCCGGTTACGGTGTCGGTGGGCGAACATGTCCGCATGCCCAGGTTGTATCGGGGCAGAGATATCCGTTACTGGTTCGAAGTCACCGGTCTGGCCGACGAACGCTTCGACGAGGTGGACGACATCCTGCGAGCCCGTACCGTCCCCTCCCCGCAGCTGGTGGGAACGCCTGAACGGGTCGACCTCGACCTGAACGCCCTGACGGACCAAGGGGTACGCATGGTGGGTCGCATGGAGGCGATCAGGGATGGTAAAGCTCTGCTCTCCGGCTCTCTCCACAACAAGTGCAACCGGTCCGACCTCAAGATGGGGCGGCTGCTCACCACAATCGACGAATGGATAACCGAGAACGGGCTGGACTCCGAGTTCGATCCTCCCCACCGTTTCGAAAGAACCCGGGTCGATAAGGCAGCCCCGCTGGGACTGGACCTACGGAGCGGTGAGATACGAACGGTCATGTGGGCCACCGGGTATCGGCCGGACTATTCATGGCTGCACCTTCCGGTATTCGACTATAGGGGCCGTCTACGCCACGACGGAGGCGTGGTCAGCGACGCTCCCGGGGTGTATCGGATCGGCCTCAACTTCCTGCGTCGCCGCAAATCGAGCTTCATCCATGGCGCCGAGGACGACGCCCGTGACCTGGTCGATCATATGGCGGCCTACCTCTCGGCGCCCGTCCCGGCTAGGGCCGGCTAGCAGGGCACCGAAAAAGACGGAGGTGAGTTGGGCCTCCCGCCTGCTGAACCAGGGGCTTTGTTTGCCATCGGATGTCGGGCCAACCGGGGGTTTCAGTATCCTCCTGGATCCTGATTCCTGGATTGGCCGGCCACAAGCGTGGTCGCCGCCGGTCTACTGTCTTCCATGGGAACCCGAGACCGCGAAAAACAACCCTCCGGTTCGGGTTGACTCCATAAACGGGTCCCACCCCCAACCGCCGCCTCCTCGGCGTCGAAACGCGTCCCGCCATACCCCCTATTCCGGAGTTGGTACGTTCAACATGATCCCTGACCGGCCCGTCGGGTACCCGAGACAGGCCACTCAGCGCCCCCCGACTCAAACGAACCGAAATCAGGTCTAGCCGGAGAGGTTACGGTTACCTACCAGTATGCAACATGGTGGGGACAAAAATAGCTGCCCCCCACCACACCGGCCCCAGTAACAAAAGAAACAAAGACCCGAGGTGCTAGCCGCCGTCTCCGATCGACCCACCCGAACCACCGAGATGGTCCCGGATGGCGGCGCGGGCGGCATTCACCCCGCACATGCCATGGACCCCGGGACCGGGAGGGGTGGCAGCCGAGCATAGGTATACCCCGGGGACTCCCGCCCGGTACGGGTTGAGCCACCGACCAGGTCGGCCCAGCATCCTCGGCATGGTATGGGCGCCCGCGGATATGTCACCGCCCCGGTAGTTGGGGTTGTAGGCCTCGAAATCCCCCGGGGTGGTCACGGTGGAAGCCATCACCAGATCCCGGAATCCGGGAGCGAACCGCTCGATGCGGACTTCCACGCGATCCCGTACCCGACCCTCGAAACCGTTCGGTACATGGGTGTAAACCCAGGCGGTGTGCCTGCCGGAGGGCGACCTGGTGGAATCGAACAGGCTCTGCTGCCCGACAAGAACGAAAAGGCCCTCCGGCAGACGGCCCGCCTCGACCGCTCTGGTCGCCTCGGCCACTTCGGCGTAGGTTCCACCGACGTGAACCACTCCGGCCCGACTGCATTCGGGGGCCGTCCAGGGAATCGGGCCGTCGAGGGCGTAGTCGATCTTGTATGCAGCCGCTCCCCGCCTGTGCGGCGCCATCCGCCTTCGAGTACCGGATGATCCCCGATCGCCGTACACCTCCAGCACGGTGGCCGGGTGGGTGTCGAACAGAACCACCCGGCTGGACGGTAGGTCTCTGAGCCGTCTCACCTGATGGTCGGTACGGATACTTCCCCCCAAGGCCTCCAGACGGGAAACCAGAGCCGTGATGATCGTCGAAGAACCTCCCTCCGCCACCGGCCACCCCGTCCGGTGGGCCAACCCACCCAACAGCAGGGCGATACCCGCCGTTCCCGGGGTGCCGAGAGACCGCATTCCGTGGGCTGCGAGACCGGCGACCAACGCCCGGGCGGCCTCGGTGCGAAACCATCGCGCCAGACCGGCGGCGGGAAGCAGCCAGAGGGCCGCCTCAGGGTGGGCGAAGAGCCGGCCCGGAGGGTACCGCATCACGGTCGACGCTACTGATTCCCAGTTGTCGGTAACCCTTCGCACCGCCCGCCTCCATTTCCAGCCATCCCTACCAAGACGACCGCAGGTGTCGTCGAGCGACCTCCGTAACGTGATCGCCCGCCCTCCGCCGAGGGGATGAGCCAGCGGAATATCGGGAACGATCCATCGGACTCCCAGTTCCTCCAGAGGAAGTCGAGAAAGGTAGGGGGAAGCGGCGCCTAGTGGATGGAAACCCGAGCAGACATCGTGGAGGAAACCGGGAATGGTGGATGATTCGGTTCGGGCGCCGCCGCCCGGCGTCCGACGAGCTTCGAGCACCACAACCGAGTAGCCCTCCTCGGCGAGAACCACCGCCGCCGCCAAGCCATTCGGACCGGAACCCACGACAACCGCGTCGTAGGCGGTGATGTCAGCCTTCCGGGCCGGATTCGTGTGAGTCGACCGGTGAGGTCCGGGGAGTCGAGCGTAACACCAGGTATCCGGCGACGGCGGCCACTATCGAACCCGCAAAAATCCCTATCTTGGCCAAGTCGACATGGATGTCCTCCTGGAAGGCAAGTTCCGCGATGAACAACGCCACCGTGAATCCGACTCCCGTCAGAATCCCGGTACCGGTCATGTGACGCCAGTTGACGCCATCGGGCAGCCGACCCCAACCGAGTTTGACCACAAGCCATCCGAACCCGGTCACGCCGATCATCTTTCCCAGCACCAGCCCCGACGCCACTCCTAAGGCCACCCGCGAGGTGAGAGCGTCCAGAATGTCCACTCCGGCCAACTCCACGCCCGCGTTGGCCAACGCGAATATCGGCACTATCACGAAAGCGCTCCAGCTGTGGAGGAGGTGTTCCACACGGGAAAGCGGAGCGATCGACTCGCGCGCCACCTCGGAGAGCAACCTCGCTTCGTGTTCCACTCTCTCTCTGAACCGCGGCGGCGTAACGTCGGTGGGGAAGATATCGACTATCCGGCGAGCCGCTCCGTCGAACTCCTTCGCCTCGTAGAGCGGGCGGGAGGGGGTAATCAGCCCTAGGATCACTCCGGCGATGGTGGCATGTACCCCGGACTCCAGGAATCCGTACCAGACGATCAGCGACATCGGAACGTAGAAGACATAGGACCTTACATGGACCTTGGCGCCGATAATGATCAGTATCAGCGCGCCCACCCCCAGCGCCAGATAGCCCAAGTCCAAGTCGGAGGTATAGAACAGAGCGATGACCGCAATGGCGCCTATGTCATCCGCTACCGCCACTGCGAGGAGGAAAAGCCTTACCCCTACCGGCACTCTAGAACCGACCAGGGCCAGAATACCCAACGAGAAAGCGATGTCGGTCGCCATGGGCACCCCCCAGCCCCGCAGGACAGCCGGATCGCCGGCGTTGAAAGCCACATAGATGAGCGCCGGGAGGATCATCCCGCCGAGGGCGGCCACTACCGGGAGGGCGGCCTTGCGGGGATCGCGCAACTCCCCCAGCACCAGTTCTCGCTTTATCTCCAGCCCGACCACCAGGAAGAAGATCGTCATCAACCCGTCATTGACCAGGTGTTTGAGGTCTTCGTTCAGATGGATCGGACCGAATGAGAGTTCCAGGGAGGTATTGTGCCAGAACTCCGAGTAGGAGTGGCCGAATGCCGGCAGGTTCGCCCACAGCATGGCGATCACCGCCGCCACGACGAGCACGATGCCCGAGGCGGCGGATCTCTGGGTGAGACGAAGGGCCGGTCTAACGAATCTGGTCGGGATGAACCGATCGGATTCGATCCAGTTCCTTCTGTTTTCGGTCATTACCGCCTAAGGTTACCAACCTCTGACGCTGCGTTATCCGTCCGCCTGATCGCGCCGGTTTCCGACTGTAAGTTGATATCTCTCATGGGTATGGTTCTGCCCCATGGTGAGGAGAGTCCGTAGCCGGACAGCGCGCCTCGTGTTGCTCGGACTTGGTTGGGTATTCGTAGGTATCGGGTTCGCGGGCATCGCCCTGCCTCTGGTTCCTACGACCGGCCCCATCCTGCTGGCCGCCTTTCTCTTCTCGATCTCCTCCGACCGCTTCGACAGGTGGTTATCCGGGCACCGGGTGTTCGGACCGCTCATTCGGGACTGGCGGTCCGGACGTGGATTCACCATGCGCCTCAAGATCAAAGCGATCATCGCCATCGTGGCCACCTTCACCATCACCGTGGCCTTCGCGATCGACCTCACACTGATCCGGATCCTGCTGGTCACGCTGGCCCTCGGCCTCATCACCTATATCGCCCGGCTACCTACCAAGCAGGCGGAAGCCCGCGTCGCTGGTCGATGACCTGTTGACGCTCCCCCACCCGATAACAACGCAGGGGCTGTGGGCGTAGGCTAGCCCGCGGTCTGAGACCGGACCGATCAGAAATGGGCTATTGCTTCGATCACGTTCAGCCGGGCGGCGCGCCGGGCCGGGTAGACCGCAAATAGGATTCCGAGAAGGCCGGTTGCCACCAGCCAGAACAGCAAGCTCCCCAAGACTCCCGCTACAGTGGCGGAACTCGGCAGCCAAGGGATCACAAAAACCGATAGCCCCAGGTCCTCGAGCGCTCTGATAAGAGCCCAACCGAAGAAGACGCCCAGGCCGATGCCCATCAGCGCTCCGAATACCGACACGATGGACGCCTCGGCGCGGATCATCCACCTGGTGGTCCTGCGGTCCAGACCCACCGCCCTCAACAACCCGATCTCCCGGGTGCGTTCGAATACCGACAGCGCCATGGTGTTGGTCACACCCAACATTCCTATCACCACCGCTAGGGCAAGCAATGCGAGGATGAAGTTGAGGAGACCGTTCAACTGGCTTTCCGCCTCGCTCTGCAGATCGTCGAAAGTCCGGGCCTCCACATTCGGATAGTCGGAGAGTACCGGTTGGGTAGCCGCCTTGAGCTGCTCGGCCGTCACTCCCTCCTCCGCTTTCACATAGACCTGGGAATGCTGATCGGCCCCGAATGCGGCAATCCAGTCATCCGCGGCGATTGCGACTATGCCCGCCCACGCCCGGCCCTCGATCAGTCCAACCAGGGTGAAGCTACTCCGCCCCGTCTGGGCGAACTCCATAATCAGTTCATCACCCAACGCAAACCCGTTGTCCTCAGCGTCTCCCGCCTCCATGATGACCTCCCCGGGGCCGGGATGGAGTTGACCCCGGAAGGTTTCGGGAGGGATGAAGTCTGCAAGGTTGGGATCGGCGCCCGAGATAAAGGTTTCTACCTCCGAGGAACTATCCTCGGAGAGAATCCTCCCCCACCCGACCCGAGCCCGGGTCAGGTCGGCCACACCCTCCACCGTCGCGATCCGATCCGCTATCTCGGGGGTGAACCCGGCCGACGGATCGGCAAACGCCCCGGCAGGGCTGACGATGACTTCAGCGTCGACATCGTTTGCCAGAACGTCATCGATGGTCCCTCGAATCGAGCCGGTAAGGGTGGATGCCAGCGACACCAGGGTGATGCTGATCATCACCGCCGCGGCTGTGGCCGCCGTGCGGCGGGGGCTGCGCATGGCATTACGCCGGGCAAGCCTCCCCGAAGTACCCATGAAACGTTCGGTTACGAGTCCCAGCAGGTCGGTTACCGGACCGGCCGCCAGGGGACTCAAGACGAAGATTCCGAAGAAGATCACCGCCGTTCCCACGCCCACATAGACGATCGGACTCGGACCGGACCCGGTGTCTCCGTACAAGCCGAAGAAGAGTGATCCGAGTCCTGCCGAGGTAACGATCAACCCGGCCAGGACTCGCCGGGCCAGACCGCCTTTCACGGGCTGGGCGGCATCCTCCCTGAGCGCGGCCATCACCGAGACCTTCGACGCCCGCCGGGCGGGGATGAGCGCCGCGAACAGGGAGATGAGCAATCCGGCCGCCAGCCCGAGAATCACGGTACGAGGCTGTATGGATAGCGCAGCGGTAGGGAGGTCTATCCCGACCGCAGGCAGTATTTGTTGAAGGCCCCAGGCGATAGTCACGCCGAAGGCCAGACCCAGTATCGCTCCGATCCCGCCGATGATGGCTGCTTCCAGCAGGATCAGGATTCGTACCTGGCGGGCGCCCGCCCCGAGAGCTCGAAGCAGGGCGAGTTCCCGGGTCCGCTGACTTACCACGATACGGAAGGTGTTGTAGATCAGGAATGAGCCTACGAACAGGGCCACCCATCCGAACACCGAAAGGAAGATGGTGAAGAAGGAAAGAGCCGTCTGCAGGTCGGCGGCTTCGGCTTCCGCCGCATCCTGGCCGGATACCACCGTCGCATTGTCGGGCAGTATCGCCCGGATCCTGGGAATGACCTCCTCTACGGTGGTTCCGGGAGTAACCTGAACCGCGCCGCCCGAGATCCTGCCGGGGAGTTGCAAGACCTCCTGGGCGGTGGGCAGATCGAAGAAGATCCAATTGGTACCGCCCAGGCTGCTGTCCTCTCCGAAGGCGGCCACGCCGGTCAGCGTGAACTCCAACCTCCCGGAGAGGTCGGAGATGATCGTTACCGGACCACCGATCTCGAACTCGCCCAACTCCGCCATTCCACGATCCAGCACCACCTGTTCTCCACCCTTCGGGTAGGTACCGTCCACCAGCGTGAAGCCTTCGATGTCGCTATCCGCGGCGGCCTCGCTCAGATTGCTGATAAAGGTCGGGGGTCCGGGCCCGCTCCGAAGAACCTCTCCTTGCCGGTCGAGGACTATGGCGCCCAGACCCTGGATGCTCGGGAAGGTTGATTCCACTCCTTCCACTCCCTCGATCAGGGCGAAGTCCGCTTCATCAAGATAGGTTTCTTCGCCGAAGGAGAAATCGGATTCCGCCCCCACCACGATGTCGATCCCGGCAAAGGCGTCGGCGAATATCGAGTCGAATGCCTTGCCGATGGTGTCGGTATAGACGTATACCCCACTGATCAGCCCCACCCCGAGGATGATCGCCAGCCCGGTCATCACCAGGCGTAGCTTGTGAGCCCATACTCCTTTGAGAGAGACGCGGAGCATCTAGCGCTCCAGTTCCTTGATTCGGTCGAGAACCCGATCCGGCGTGGGATCGACCATGGTGTCGACAACCTTGCCGTCGGCGAGGAAAACGATCCGGTCGGCGTAGCTGGCCGCAACCGCATCATGGGTAACCATGGCGATCGTCTGGTCGTGCCTGTCCACCGCCTCCCGGAGGAACCCCAACAGTTCGGCGCTGGCGGTGGAATCGAGGTTGCCGGTGGGTTCGTCGGCGAATATCAGGTCAGGGCGGCTAACCATAGCCCGAGCGGCGGCTACCCGCTGCTGCTGGCCCCCGGACATTTCCTGGGGCCGATGCCCGAGCCGGTCAGACAGGCCGAGGGTTCCCACCACCTGCTCGAACCATTGCGCGTCGGGCTTGCGTCCGGCGAGGTCAAGCGGGAGGGTGATGTTCTCGCGAGCCGTCAGGGTGGGCACCAGATTGAATGCCTGGAATATGAAACCCACCCGGTCACGCCTGAGACGGGTGAGGTCGCGATCCTTGAGAGTCGATAGGTCGTGATCGCCGATGAAAACCGACCCCTCCGTCACCTCGTCGAGTCCGGCCATACAGTGCATGAGGGTTGACTTCCCTGACCCTGAAGGCCCCATCACGGCTGTGAAACCCCCCCGGTCGAAGGAGACGGTTATATCGTCCAGGGCCGTGACCCTGGTGTCTCCCCATCCGTACACCTTGGTGACCTTCTCGGCGTGTGCCGCCGCTTCGTTCATTCCGGTCCTTTCAGATATATTTGGGAATCGATCAGTAACCTAGTACTAGCAGGAATATAAGCATATCTAGGGATATTATCAGGTTGTATGTTGATGAGAATTGTATGAGAATCTATAATTATTCGTAACAGCTACCACACAACCACTATCGCATGGTGGACCGGCTGCCTGACCGACAAGAACCATCATGCCATGTGATCCACGCTACCGGAACACGGCGCCTACCTGAGAGGACCCACTCCAAGTGCCCCGACCTACACCGGCAGGGCCCACCACCCTATGATCCCGGGTCTCGGAGCAGTCGCTCGCGGCGATTCTGGTTCGTCGACCCGGCCACCCGATCGGAGAATCCGGGACCTCGCGAGGGAACCCCTATATCAAGCTTCCTTATCACCCTCCGTATGTTCGCGGTTATGCTCCCCTGAATCATGCGCCTGCTAATTGCACGTTGCTCGGTAGCTTACCGAGGTCGGCTCACCGCCCACCTTCCTTCCGCCACGCGCCTCATAATGGTGAAGGCCGACGGATGTGTCGCCATCCACGCCGACGGCGGCGCCTACAAACCCCTCAACTGGATGAACGCTCCCAACACCTTGATCGAAGAAGAGGATCGCTGGTTGGTCACCAACCCCAAGGGGGAGGAGCTCGACATCCAAATCGAGGACACCATATCGGACCTGCAATTCGAGCTCGGCGCCGACCCCGGTCTGGAAAAGGACGGTGTCGAAGCCCACCTGCAGGAGGCGCTGGCCTCGCAACCCCACATCCTCGAAGACGGTCTCCGGCTGATCCGAAGGGAATATCAAACCGACATAGGTCCGGTGGACCTGTTATGCAGATCTCCTTCCGGGGACACCGTGGCGGTGGAGATCAAACGGCGAGGCAACCTGGACGGTGTGGAACAACTGACTAGATATCTCGACAGGCTGTCCAACGATTCCCGTCTCCACCCGTTGAGGGGGATCCTGGCGGGAGCGGCCATAACGCCGCAAGCCAAGGTTCTGGCCGCAGCCAGGGGCATTCGATGCGTGGAGGTCGACTATGAGGAACTGCGCGGGATCCCCTCCAACAATCTCCGCCTGTTCTGAGGGTGGTCGGTGCTAGCCCTCGATGAATACCGAGAACCTGAACGAATATGTCGCTGATATAGTGTAATCAGCCAAGGTCAATCAATCGCCGTTCTTCCCGTCGGTTTCGTCGAGGTTATCGCCTGTTGTTGCAACGGTGAGGATCTTGGCGCCGGTGGCGGGTACCGCCACATCATTGTACTCCGGTGGTCACCCCATGACTTCCGTAGCGGTGATTCTTACCTTCACGGTGATCGCCGAGGCGGGTGCAGACAACGCTGACAGCGTAAAGCTCGCCGCCTAACCCTCGACCACACCCGACCCGGCGCTGATCGTAACCTCCGTCAGGTCGTCGTCATCGCCGATCGCGACAGTCCCGGCTGACGGCTACCGCTTCGGCTCATCGATACTGTCGCCGGTCGCGTCCACCGTGAACGACATAGAGCCCGACATGCACACCGTTGGCCATGTGGGGATTCAGCGCCGATCTCCGGGTACAGTTGTAACAATGTTTGAACGAATCCACGTCGAAAACTACAAGTGCCTAGTCGACTTCGACCTGTCACTGGAAAACACCACGCTACTCCTCGGCGCCAACGGCACGGGCAAGACCGCCGTACTGGATGTGGTGTACGGCCTCCGTGAGCTGCTGTCCGGTGAAGCCAAGGTCTCTGATCCCATTGCTTTCCCGGCGGCTTCCCTGACTCGTTGGCAAACCCACAGACACCAGCAGTTCGGGCTTCAGGTCCGGGTGAATGGGGAATCCTTTACCTACACGCTCCGAGTGGAGCACGATCAACATGGTTCGGTCTCCCGCATAGCTCGGGAGAGGCTGATCGGTGAGCACGGGACGGTGCTGTTCGACTGCCGGAAGGGAGAGGTGCAACTCTACCGCGACGACGGATCAACGGGTCCTAGATTCCTGACGGACTGGAGGGAGTCAGCCCTGGCGCGAGTGGTGGAACACCCCACCAACACCAGGCTCACCTCCTTCCTGGAGGTAATCCGTAGCACCGTGGTATGTACTATCCGACCGGACAGGATTCGCACCGAGTCGACCAGCGAGGCGCCGATTTTGGATCGCGGCGCAGGCAACTTCGTGGACTGGTATCGCCACGCCGTCCAGGAGAACCCCATGCGGGCCCTCCCTCACATGGACGCGCTCCGACCGGTGATGGACGGATTCGTCGATCTCCAGCTTCGGAAGGCGGGATTAGACAGTCGGGCGCTGATAGTCAGGTTCGGCGCCGACGCAGAGAAGACTTACCCCCTTCGATTCAGCGAGGTCTCTGAAGGGCAGCGGGCGCTGGTGGTGCTCTATGGACTGGTTCATCTGATCAGCGGCGCCGGGAGTGTCCTGTTGTTCTTGGACGAACCCGATAATTATGTGGCCCTTCCTGAGATCCAGCCATGGCTGTTGAAGTTGGTCGAGTTGTGTGAGGACACACCTTCCCAGGCGGTAATCTGCTCCCACCATCCGGAGTTGATCGACTACTTCGGAACGGCTCACGGACGAGCGCTTCGCCGCAATGCATCCGGAGCGGTAACCCCGCACGGTCTGGACCCGCCTCCGGCAGGGAGTCGGCACAAGCTATCGGAACTGGTCGCCCGGGGCTGGGACAGTTGAGCCGGAACGTCCGTATCGTCCTGCTCTGCGAAGACCAGCAACACGAGGCCTTTGCCAGGCGCTTCTTTAGAAAAGGACCATGGATGCTGCGAGATCTCAGAGTTGAACGGGCGCCGTCAGGGCGGGGAATCAGCCGAGCATTTCGTTCGTGACCGCTTCCCTGACGAACTCCGGTTGATTCGTTCTAAGGGAACCGAGCAGGCCTACGTCATCGTAATGGTCGACGGTGATACCCATGGTGTAAGAGAGCGCAAAGCCTCGCTCGCCGCCGCCTGCAAGGAACAGGGAGTAACACCGCCGGACAACCGTGATAATGTGCTCATCTGCGTTCCTACATGGAACATCGAGACGTGGTTGGCCTACCTAGGGGGTCAGGCCGTCGACGAGAAAAGCAAGGGGTACCCCCGACTGGCTAGACCTCGGGACTGCTCGCCGTTGGTTAACGAGTTAGCGGCCATGTGTCAGGAGCGAACCCTACGAGAGCCGGCGCCCTCGTCGTTACTGGAAACCTGCGACGACTATCGGCGCGTGTTTAGGTGAGGCACAAATACCAACACACCATTCAGAAAACACCGAGGGGACAATGCGCCGACGAATCCCAAGATACGTTTTCAAGTAAGTTACCAAGTTCGCGAGTCTCCACCTCCTACTCCGTAGTCCGTTTCACGCCTCCGAACCGGCGTTTCCGCTGCTGGTACTCCACAACGGCGTCCACCAAGCCCTGGGCGCCGAAGTCCGGCCACAGGGTATCGGTGAAGATCAACTCGGCGTAGGCGCTACCCCACAGGAGGAAATTCGAGATCCGCATCTCCCCCGAGGTCCTGACGATGACATCAGGGGAAGGCATTGCCGGAACGAACAGGCGAGCCTCGATATCGTGTCCGGTTATGGAACGATGATCCAGGCGCCCGGAGGCGACATCGTCCACAAGCGATCGCACCGCAGCCACTATCTCGGATCGGCCCCCGTAATTGAAAGCAAGAACCAGATGGAGGCGGTCGTTGCTGCGGGTACGGGAGACGGCATTCCGCATGTGGACACGGTTTCGATCCGGGATACGGGGATCGTCGAGTTCGCCCGCGAAGTGCAGCCTGACGCCCATCCGGTCCAGTGCGTCAAGCCTCCGCAGCAGGATGTCCTCGTTGAACCACATCAGGAAAGCCACCTCGTCGGGATGGCGGGTCCAGTTCTCGGTGGAGAACGTGTAGGCGGATAGCCATTGCAGGCCAACCGCCAGAGCCCCCTCCACGCAATCGAACAGGACCGCTTCGCCGGCGGCGTGTCCGGCGGTTCTCGGCAGGTTGCGGGACCGGGCCCAGCGTCCGTTCCCATCCATTATGAGTCCGAGATGAACCGGTACCCTCTCCGGATCCAGGCTGCGAAGGTCAAGGTCCGGCGACGGGGGGGCCGGGCTGCTATCCACCGTTCAACGAAGAGTAGGCCAGCCCGGTCAGACCGGTTTCCAGATGGAACTCTACGAAACGCCTGGTCACACCTAACGCGTCAGCGGCGAGGAGGCCGTCCGGACCGGTGAACTCTGACAGGTCCGCCCCGGCCAGGTCCGCCAGGTAGGAGGTGAGCCCCACCCTGAGGCGAAAAGAGCCGCCGATGTCACATCGGGGGCACACCAAACCTCCTCCGGCCAGGCTGAACCTCCCTGTGTTGCCATCGCCACCGCAGGCGGCGCACCATTGTAGGGCGGGGGATTGGCCCAGGCTGTCCATCAGCTTCAATAAGAAGGAGGTCATCAGGTCTTGGCCTCCGGCGCCCTGTTCCAAGGCTTGCAACCCTCGCCAGAGTAGGAGGAACGGCCGATACGACGGTTCCTCCTCCACGACCACCCGTGCCACGAGTTCGGCCATGCTCCCCGCCACGATGACGGCATCGAGGTCCATCCGCAGTTGCGGGAAGGCCTCGACAACGGAAACCTGGGTCACCGTGGCCAGGTTGCGTCCCTGATACAGAACTAGTTCCACATGGGTCAAGGGTTCGAGACGCCCGCCGAACCTGCTCTTGGTCTTGCGGATCCCCTTGGCGACCGCCTTCAGTTTCCCCCGGTTAGGAGTCACCAGCACGATCACCCGATCCGCCTCCCCGAAAGGGAAACCCCTGATGACAATCCCCTGCTCCCGCCGGAGAGTCATCGTGTCTGTATGCGTAGCCGTGACATGCGCCGCCCAGGGTACTGCGGCCGGCCTACCCGGTCCCGGATATGGAGTTTCCCCTGGGAGACGTTTCTCCTCCGGATAACGAGGTTACCGAGCCGATGCCTCTTGTGCGGGCATCTACTTGGTTCTCCGACCGGGGCGGAGTGGCCGGGATAACCGGTAGGGTCCATAATTTGGCCTATGGAACTGCTTGATCGATCTCAACGAGAGAGACTTATTACCTCACACCCGGGATGGCGCCTCAGCGGGGAAGTTATAACCCGGACCTTCGTGTTTACGAGCTTCGCCGAAGCTATCGGATTCGTGGTGGCGGTCGGAATAGCCTCCGAGAAGGCCAACCATCATCCTGATATCGATATCCGGTACCGGCGGGTGACCGTATCGCTCACAACCCACGACCAGGGTGGGTTGACCGGTAAGGACACATCTCTGGCGAGCCGGATCGACCGGCTGGCGTCCTGAGTCTTAGGGGACGCCGCGGGTAGGTGTTGACCTGGAGAGACGTGCCAGAAAGACTATGTGCAAACCTCATGTTCGGCGTATAAGGCTATGTCGATAAACCCCGAAGCATACGCAAAGGGCGAGGCAAGAAGTGGGTCGTTTTAGGGGCTCTTCGGAAATGGGTGGGGATAGGGCAGCTGCTGGGTGAGGGAGTAATCCACCAAAAGTGAACAGGGGTCCTCGATAATCGGGTCTCAGCAAATGATTTCCGAGTCGGGAGGACCCCTGTGGAAGTTGATCCTACGCGCATGTGCGAGAAGTTGGTAGGCCTAGGCGACGTTGATGTGGTAGAGATCGACGACTCCGGTAAGGATGAGCCGTTGGTGGTGGTGATCCGGTCCCGCAAACCCCGCCCGACGTGTGAGGCGTGTGGTGGATCGGTGTGGTCCAAGGGGTACCGGCCGGTGGTGCTTGGTGGATCTTCCGGCGTTCGGCCGGCCGGTTCGGTTGCGGTGGCGGAAACGGCGGTGGATGTGCCTGAGCCCTGACGGCGGTGTCCGGTCGTTCGTTGAACAAGACGCCTCGATTGGTCCGGAGCGGGCGTTGTTGACGTCCCGTGCGGCACGTTGGGTGACCATCCAGGTCGGGAAGTCGGGGCCGTTCGGTCGGCGAATGTTCACGATCTCAGGCCCATTAGGTGGATAGCCCAACGGCGACATCTCCCCGGCGCATCCGGGACTCAGGACACCGGCGCCGAACACATAGTCGAGATCCGGGTTTTGGTGATCGGACTTCCTTCCCGGCGGAAAGCCGACCAACCATCGGCCTGATTCGACGACCTATCGACCTAAACCCTGTACCCGCTCTCGACTCACAATCCGAGCCGGCGAACTCGATCAGGATATCGTTGCCAATCTTTTTCGACCTTCACCCTCAGGTCAAGGTAAAGCCGCCTGGAGAAGTGTTTCTCCAACTCTTGGCGCGCTTCCGACCCCACCCGTTGCAGAGCCGAGCCGCCCGCCCCGATGACGATACCTCGCTGCGAGGGTCGCTCCACATGTATCGAAACCGAGATTCGGAGGATGCTGTCAGGGTCGTCTTCGATGGAGTCGGTGACCACCGCCACCGAGTGAGGAACCTCCTCACGGAGAAAGGCGAGATATTTCTCCCTGACCACCTCGGCCACCAGCATCTCGTCCGGCAGGTCGGTGGTGGTACCGGCCGGATAATGGGCGGGACCCTCCGGCATCCTCGGGATCAACTCCGCCTTCAGCCGGTCCAACCCGCTACCGGTCAGAGCGGAGACCGGTACATAGGCCCCGAAGTCCCACAGGGATGCTTCGGCAAGACGTTCCGCTATCCGTCCCTTACGGACCAGATCGATCTTGTTGACCACCAGGATCACCGTCTCGGGGGCGCCCGCATCGAGGAGGCGCTCAGCGATGCGACGATCCCCCGGGCCGACCCGACCGGTCGCGTCCACCAGGAATAGAACACAATCCGCCTCGTCGAGGGTGCGGTAGGCGACCGAATTGAGGTGCTCGCCGAAAGCGGTCCGGGGACGATGCAATCCGGGGGTGTCTAGCAGGACAACCTGGACCCGGTCATCGGCCCGCTCGATGGTCAGGATGCCTCTGGTCGGTATCCGTGTCGTCTGCGGTCGCCGGGAGGTGATCGAAACCTTGCGGCCTACCAACCCGTTGATAAGCGTCGACTTACCTACGTTAGGCCTGCCTACAACCGCTACGAAACCGGTCCTCACCCCGGAAGGCTCACACACCCGAGGGGATAAAGGCGGTCACCCGTACCCGTTCGATCCTCCGACCCTGGACCCGCTCCACGATCAGAACGGCGCCGTCGAACTCGAACCGCTCGCCCACCCTCGGCACCCTTCCGGCCAGACCGAGTACCAGACCCCCGACCGTATCCCAACCGACATCCGGCAGCCGGGTTTGCAGAAGCGTGTTCAGATCGTCCACGGGTAAGCGGGCATCTACCAGGAAGGCGCCTTCATCAAGCGGTTGGACCATCCGCTGCTCCGTGTCGTATTCGTCGACGATCTCTCCTACCAACTCCTCGAGGAGGTCCTCGATGGTTACCAGACCCGCCGTGCCTCCAAACTCGTCCACCACCACCGCCATGTGAACCTGCGAGGACTGCATCTCCTTCAGGAGTTCCCTGACCGGCTTGGTCTCGGGTACGAAGTAGCCGGGACGGATGATCTCACCCAGAGGCGTTGCGGTGGACGGCATTCCCACCAAGTGAAGCAGATCCTTGGCGTACACGAGACCCACAATGTCGTCAACGCCTTGCCCGGTGACAGGAACTCTTGAAACCCCGTGCTTCAGTACCAGGCCCAGCACATCGCCGGTAGAAAGCTCAACGCTCACCGTCACCATATCGGTCCTGGGAACCATGACCTCCCGGACGATCGCATCGGAGAAGTCCAGCACCGAGGAGATCATTCGCATCTCCTCCTGATCTTCCGGATCGTGGTCACCGTTCTTGGCGGCGACCACCTCGTCCTCATTCTCCTCATCCTCGATGAGATCCACCGCCCGCTCGCCGACAAGAACCGCCAACCGGAGCAGGCGAGCCAGGCGGTAGGCGATCCGGTGCGGCTGCCGACGACCCAACGATCTGGGGATCAGTTCTCCGAAGATAACCAGAATCAATCCGGTCAGCCCCAGTACGGAAGCCAGTCGCCACCCGCTCGCCAATGCGCTGGAGGCCCAGGCGGTGGTCAGGGCGCCCATTACCAGCAGAGCCGAATGGACCAGCGAAAGGGAGGGTTGGATACGGTACCTGTCCCCGAGCAACTCGGCCACGATCACCGCCCCCCGGGTTCCCTCGGCCGCGTCATGGAGGGCGGCCGCCCTCGGTGTGCGAACCAGCGAGGCGCCCGCCGCTCTCAGGCCCGCCGCCAGCGCCAGGAGACCCAACGCCAAGAGCAATGCCAGGACGATCATCGGCGCTCCACGCCTACCGCGGCAAGCAACTCCCGCTCCCTACCTTCCATGAGTTCCGCTTCAGAATCGGTCGTGTGGTCGTAGCCGAGCAGGTGTAACAACCCGTGCGTCACCATCAGGAGGATCTCGTGGTCCGATTCGGTACCGAACTCGCGGGCCTGATCCGTGACGTATTGCGGAGCGATCATCACGTCACCGATGCTGTAGGGCGGGGGGTCGCTGATGGACGACAGGCTCGGAACCGGGCTATCCGGCGGGTCGAGGGGCAAGGCCAGAACATCGGTCGGACCGTGCTTGTTGAGAAACCGGGCGTTGTGGCCGGCCATCTCCTCATCGGTCACGAAGATGATCCCGACTTCTGTACAGGTGGGTAGCCCTTCCTCATCGAGCACAACCTGAGCAAGACCCCGCACCGACTCGATAGGTAATGGAACGTCCTGCTCGTCAGAGAGATATATTTCCACGTGTCCTCAACATCCTACCAGTGTTCGGAGGCATCCGGTAGGTCGATCACTGCCTCTCCGGAAAGTTCGGATAAGGGATCCGTTGGTGGTAGTGACCGACAAGCGCATCAACCATGGCCTTCTTGGCGTGCGTCAAGTCACCCAGCGTCATGCGGGACTCCGAAAGCTGCCCGTCGGTCACCTTCTCGCCGGCTATTCGCTCCACCAACTGCTCGATCCTCTCCGGAGACGGGTCCTCCGTCTGGAAAACGGCCCGACAGGCGCCTTCCACAGAATCGGCGAGCATGACTATCGCCATCTCCCGCTTGACCGGCTTGCGGCCCGAATGCCGGTAATCCTCCCTGTCCACCGCGTCGGCCCCGTAGATTTCTCTCGCCTTGTTGTAGAAGAAGTGCATGATGGCGTCCCCGTGGTGGGTTACGATCCCTTCCGCCACCTCGCCGGGTATCCGGTATTTGCGGGCCAGGCTTACCCCATCCACCACATGGCGACGAATGATCTCGGCGGATTGTTCCGGCGCCAGACCGTCATGCGGATTCTGGATGCCGAACTGGTTTTCTATGAAGAAGTGAGGGTGTTCGGTCTTACCGAGATCGTGATAGTACGCCGCCGCTCTGGCCAGTAACGAGTTCGCCCCCACGGCCCGGGCCGCCCGGTCGGCCAGGGTACCCACCATAAGGGAATGGTTGAAGGAACCGATGGCCTTCTCCTCGAGCAGGCGCAAGGCCGGGTGGTTGCGGTCGGTCAGGTCGAGAAGCCGCAAAGTAGTTGTTATGTCGAACACGATCTCGAGAACCGAGAGCAGGGAAGTGCCGATCAGCCACGACAGCGCCCCGTTGGCCACCGCGTAACCCGCCACCTCGTACACCGGAATGTCCTCGTGGGTGAACAGGGAGATGACCGTGGCCAGCATGGCGGAAATAGCCATGATATAGAGCGCTGCCCGGCGTAGGTCTCGACGAGCCGAGATGGCGGATACGAAGGGTACCGGCGCCAGGGTGGACATGGTGGCGAACAGGGTGTAGCCGAGATCGATCGTGGCTATGGCTGTCATGGATCCGACTATCACCGCCATGAGAAGGGCGGTGCGGGCATCGAAGAGTATGGCGGCCATCAACCCGAAGGCTGCCGCCGGAACCAGGAAACCGAACACCGGATTGCCTTCCACGAAAAAGGCCACCCCCCGAGCCGACAGCGCCGCCAGGACCACCAGGAACCCGAAGAGGGCGATATGACGAAGGGACGACCACACCGAAGTCTGGAATCTATATATGTACAACCCCAGCAGAGCCACGACCAGAACCACGGCGAGCGCCCGGGCCAGGTATCTGGGGGCGGCCAGACCGATCAAACCTCCTTCGGTGAGCGCCAACATGGTGTCGTCGGTAACCACCACGCCTTGCGCCACCACGCTTTCACCGGGAGCGAAGTCGATCATGACCGGTTCGACCTCCTGGCGGGCATTCTCCCGAAGGACTTCGGTGGCTACCACGTCCACTGATTTGTTCGCAGCCAGAAACTCGCTGGCTACCTCGGTCACCACCATGGACAGCTGCTGCCAGACCTCCGGATCAACATCGGGGATCGGAACGAGGATGGTTTGCGTCCGGATCTCTCGCTGGACCCCCAGCAGCTCCTCGCTGAGAATCCCGCCGTTGTCGTCCAGCTTCTCGGCGGCGAGACGGACCACTTCCTGCTGGATGGATGACAACCACAGACCCTCTCCCATGATCTCCCGCACGATGTCCCCGGTGGCGATGTTGACCAGCATCAGGACGGTCTCGTCGGACAACGAGTAACCGGCCGCCCGAAGGTTGGCGGCCTGTATCTCCCTGGGTACCACAACCGGCGCCAGCACGATCGGCCGAAGCTGCGCCTGCTCACCCTCGGCCAGATTCCTCTCCTGCATCAGCAGGACCTCGTCGGCGGTAAGCCCGGAAGGGACCGACTCGGTGTCCACCAGGACGGTGGCCGGTCCGGACGCCAGGCCGGTGAACGAGAAACGACCGGTGGCCAGGGTCCGGTCCACGAACTGGGTACCGGTCGAGTCGTACGCCAACAACCTTATGTCACCGAGACCTTGGCCGGTCGGTATGAACACGCCGTCCCCATCCGTAACGACCAGGACCTGGCCGGTTACGCCGGAGGTTCGAGGCGTTTCGAGGGGCGCAGCGCCGGGACCGGAAACGGGGATGTCCGGAGTTGCGGGAAGGGAACCGGGCTGCTGCGCCTCCTCCGAGTCGACCACCGTGGTAACCACGTCCGGCCCCGGGCGCGGCTGCGTCGTTGTCGTCACCGCGGCGCCGGGAATCGTCTGCGGCGCGGCCGGGGCCGGCCCATCCGGATCGGACGCCGACCGTTCAACCGCCGTCGTGACAGTGGGAAGCAGTTCTACGGATGGATCGACGGCCGCTGATCTGACCTCTTCGAAAAAGGATTGGATGTTCTCTACCACCAGGGTGTCGATATCCTGGTTGCGCAGGTACACCTCCTCCACCGAAGCCGCCGCCGCCGCCCGGAGTTGTTCGGTGGCGATCGTGTCCTCGATAGTTATCGGTGTCTCCGCTATGAAGTCCTGGGGTGAAGGTTCACCAACCGTCACCTGGACCTCCGTGAACCGCTGGCCGAGGAGCAGGGCGACACACGACAGACCGATGGTCGCCAACAGGATGGTGATCCTTACGGTCAACCTGAGGCGAGCGCTCATCGAGGACCCCGATCAGCGGCTTCGTAGGCCTGTACTATCGCGGCCACAATCCTATGGCGGACCACATCGGCCGCCGTCAGGTACACCACGGATATCCCCTTCAGGCTCTTCAGGATCCCCACCGCGTTCCGAAGTCCGGACGGACGGTCCTTGGGCAGGTCCACCTGGGTGGCGTCGCCGGTGACGATCATCTTGGAGTTGAACCCCAGCCTGGTCAGGAACATCTTCATCTGAGCGGGTGAAGTGTTCTGAGCCTCATCGAGCACGACGATCGCGTCGTTGAGGGTTCGACCGCGCATGTAAGCCAGTGGGGCGACCTCTATAGACCTCTTCTCCATGTAGGCGGCCACATCATCCGGCCCCAACATCTCGTAGAGGGCGTCATACAGCGGGCGGAGGTACGGGTTGAACTTGGTTTCGAGGTCTCCCGGTAGGAATCCGAGACGTTCACCGGCTTCCACCGCGGGGCGGCTCAGAATGATCCGTTTCACCCTCCCGGACGTAAGGGCCGCCACCGCCGCCGCCATCGCCAGGTAGGTCTTGCCGGTTCCCGCCGGACCGATACCGAACACCAGGGTATTGTCCCGTATCGCTTCCAGGTAACGGAGTTGGCCGGTGGTCTTGGGTCGGATCACCTTGCCTCGACCCACTTTGACAGTCGTCCCCAAGATCCCGCTCGGGGATGGAACATTATCGTCAACCATCTGGATCACGCGGTTGACTTCATCCGACTCGAGGCTGAGCCCTTGCTGTAATACCATCAACAATTCCTCAACAACCTTATAGGCACTGCGGGCCGATTCCTTCTCCCCGCCGAAGGTCACCACATCTCCCCTGGCCACGATAATCGCCCGGGGATAAGCGGCTTCGACCTTCCTCAGGTGTCGATCATTCTCACCTAGGAGATCAAGCATGAGGCCGGTAGCGGGAACATGTAGCCGGAGGCGCGTCGAACCGGGATGCATCACCGAACTGTGACCGACATGCAACGGGTAACCGAGATACGTCAAGGATACCACGAAGGTGGGACAATCTTGTCCACTATCCGGGTTCACCCCCGCTTCTCAAGAGGGATCGTAGGTTCAACCCCGATTTTTCATGCAGGGGTTTGAATGGGTAATCGAGCAAGATGCAAAGAACTCTCTGACCTGCGACGATAGCTGATTGACGGCCTCTACTGGCCGGGGTATTACCTTTCACCCGAAGGTGAACGCCGGGACGCCCCATGCAAGTGCGCTTGACGTGGCCTTTTCAGGTTCGGTGTGTCCGGGGCATGAAGAATTGGGGTCAAATCGCTGGTAAGGAGCTTTCGAACGGCCCTCACATTATGTGCTCACCGGTGGACTCGGCGTATCGACGTAGGATGTTCCGCTGTTTTCTGTTGAGCTTCCTGGGTACCTCGACGCCGACCCGAACGAACATATCACCCCTACCCCTGCCGCGTAGCCTGCCGGCGCCCTTGCCTCTCAACCGGATAACCTCGCCATGCTGGGAACCCGCCGAGACCTTCACCCGCTGTGACCCACCCTCCAGCAGAGGAACATCCACCTCCGTTCCCAGTGCGGCGGCGGCGATGCCTATGGTCAGATCGTAGAGCAGGTCGTCTCCCTGCCTGCTGAATAACGGGTGAGGGCGTATTACAGGTTGCACGTAGAGATCACCGGCAGGCGCCCCGCGGCGACCTGCCTCGCCCTTCCCCACGATTCGCAGGCTGCTTTCATCGTTTAACCCGGCGGGGACATCCACCGAGACCCGCTGCTCTCCTTCCACCAATCCCTCACCCGTACATGCCGTACAGGGGTCGGCTATCACAGACCCCGCTCCCCCGCACACCCGACAGGTTGTGACGGTCATCAGGGAACCGAAAGCGCTCCGCCTCGCCACCCTTACCTGGCCGGTTCCGGCGCACACATTGCAGGACCGTGTTCCACTACCGGACCTCGCCCCCGAACCCCGGCATTTCTCACACGCCAGAGCCGCTCGGAAACGAACCGTCTTGGTGACACCGAACGCGGCCTCCTCGAGATCGAGCGCCAGATTGACCCGGATATCGCTTCCTCGCGAGTCTCTCGTCTCCCCGAAACCGTCACCGAAAACGGACCGGAGCAGATCGTCGAGACCGCCGGTCCCCTGACGGAAGGCCCCCAGATTCAAGTCGCCGCCCCGGTCATACTGCGCCCGGCGATCGGGATCGGACAGGACCTCGTAGGCTTCCGCAATCCGGCGGAAACGGGCCTCTGCCTCCGGATCACCGGGATTGGCGTCGGGATGGGTGGACCGCGCCAGCTTACGAAACGCCTTTTTTATTGCTTCGGGCGAAGCGTCCCGGTCAATCCCCAAGGTTTGGTAGTGGTCGGCCATTATCCGGTCGTCGTCAACCGTCGCTCGGCAAGCGCTCTGTTACGACCATCACCGGTCGGCGCTTCCCAGGCTCTGATCGAGTCGTCCTTTGATCTCCTCCACAACCGAGATAGTCCTGCCGTAGTCCATTCTCATCGGTCCCAACACTCCTATCCGGCCGCCGGACTCGTCCTTCTCCACGCCATAGCTGGTCGACACCAGGGAGATGTCGATGGACGAGTCTAGGCCCAGTTCCCGTCCGATTCGAACCTCCGTTCCCTCCGGAAGATGCATGAGAACCTCGAGCAGCGCCGCTTCACGTTCCAGCACCTCGAGCACTCTCCGCACCGTGGATATCTCACCCCAGGTATCCGGCAACGAGCTGGTGGGCCCCAGGTATAACTCCCGATCCGTGACCGCCGCCCTCTTCAACGCCTCCGAAGCAGCCCATACGATGGTACCCACCCTCCCGACCAATTCGGGTGGATCCAGCGCATCCAGATCTACCCCCTGCGCCATTGTGCAGCCCGCCTGATAACGTCGCAGGATCGTTTCCGCCTCCTCGACCTCCCGAGGATCCACCGAACCCGGGAGTTCCAGAAGGGATTGGGAAACCCTGCCGGCCTGGGTAACCACCACCATCAGCACCGCGTCGGGACGTGTCGGGACCAGGTGGATGGCCCGGACCAGCTCCGAGGCCAGACCCGGACCGGTTACGACCGACGGGTAGTGGGTTATCTCGGTCAGAAGAGAAGAGGTCGCCCGGAGCAGACGACCCAATTCGGTATGGACCGAAGCGAAGAAGGAAGCCACCCTGACCGACGTTTGAGGGAGCTTGATGGGTTCGATGAACTCGTCCACATAATACCGATAGGCCTTGGCGGTAGGTACCCGCCCGGCCGAGGTGTGCGGCTGCACTGCGTACCCGTCTGCTTCCAGGGAGACCAGATCGTTACGGACGGTCGCCGCCGAGACCTTCAACCGGCCGTACTGGAGTATCGCCCGCGAGCTGACCGGCTCTCCGGTCCGGATGTGCTCCTCGACCAAGACCCTTAGGACATGTGCCTTGCGATGGTCCAACATTGTTGACATGATAGAACCGTATGAACGGGAAAGGTCACCGGATTACCGGATCGCAACCCTCGTTGGATCGAAATCGTCCACCCTGCTAGGCTGGCTCAGCGCCGACCGGCCTCCGATGGGCTCTAGCCTCAGGACCCGGCCCGGATGCCTCCTCCATCCCGGAAAGAAATAGAACGATGGCAAATATCAAATCTCAAGAGAAACGTAATCGTCAGTCCGTCGTCCGGACGGCCCGTAACAAGGCAATCCGCTCGGAGCTCAGGACACGTACCAAGAACGCCGTGGAAGCGGCTCGAAGCGGTGACCCCGCCGCCGCGTCCGACGCGCTCCGCATTGCCCAGAAGCGCATCGACCAAGCGCAGGCCAGAGGCCTTCTCAAGAGGAACACCGCCTCCCGTCGCAAAAGCAAGCTGGCGCGTCGGATATCCGCAATCCAGGCCGAACGTTAGCCCCGATATCTTGATGGGTGGGGCGGTCTAGCGAACCTACGCACCGTCAGCCTCGTTACCTGGGAACACCAAACCATACGCCCCGACAAGCCCGGCCACCGATTCCGATCAGGCCGCCACAACATCTACACCAACC
This sequence comes from uncultured Acidimicrobiia bacterium, assembly GCA_964516495.1. Lineage (GTDB taxonomy): Bacteria > Actinomycetota > Acidimicrobiia > Spongiisociales > Spongiisociaceae > JAPPFW01. The sequence goes on from CAZEZF010000007.1 coordinate 44,068, forward strand.
ACTTCGACCAGGTCGACGCCCCAGCTAAACCCGCTTTTTCATGCAGGGGTTTGAATGGGTAACCGAGAGAGATGCAATAACTCTCTGACCTGGGAGGATAGCCGCTTGACGGCCTCGCCAGGCCGGGGTGTGACCCTTCACCCGAAGGTGAACGCCGGGGCGCGTCGTGAGAGTGGGCTTGACGTGGCCTTTTAAGGTTCGGTGTGTCCGGGGCATGAAGAATCAGGGTTAAAGCACAAGCAGGCCAACGGCAGGAGGTGGCCGCACCCATAACTTAACCCCGGGGGGTGACCGAAGACACCAGACCGGGGTTTTCAACACATGAGGGTAACCAAACGACCAAGACGAGACAACCCCCTCTATCACCGCCTCCCAGCTCGAAAACCTGATTTCGGTGGAACGTTTCGCCGCCTTCCGTCACGCGAAACCCGACCCTGACGTTGCGGTCGTACCCTACGCACGGAACGCGCAAGTCGCCGGGCGCTTCACCCTGACCAACCGGTACCCACAACATTCGCTTAGTTATAGTTTCGGCCCTGAAAATATAACTAAGTTAGGAAATCTGCTCGGCTGTGACGCATTTAGCCGCGGCCGGGTACCGAAAGCTGCTACCCGTCCCAGTTAATCCCGATTTTTCATGCAGGGGTTTGATTAGGTAACCGAGAGAGATGCAATGAACTCTCTGACCTGGGAGGATAGCTGCTTGGTGGCCTCGCCTGGCCGGGGTATCACCTTTCATCCGAAGGTGAAGGCCGGGACGCCCCAGGAAAGGTGGGCTTGACGTGGCCTTTTAAGGTTCGGTGTGTCCGGGGCATGAAGAATCAGGGTTAAACAGGTCTTGTGTTATATTTTCGAGGCATAAAGTATAACACAAGTGGAGATCGGGCTGTGATATCGCGCTTTTTGGGACCTGATCCGTTAGAAGAGCAAGTAGAAGCGACGTTCGCTCTCCTGGAGCAGGGGCATGCCCCCCGGTGCGTGGAAACGTCCCAGGTTGATATCAAGGAGGAACCAGGGCGTCGGGGCTCGAAGGGTCGTATTCTGGCCGGACAAGACGAGAACGAGGACGCTGCCCAATACCTGGCCGGCGAGATGGCCTGTATGGCGAACACAGGGGGTGGAGGCGCCATCATACTCGGTGTCGCCGACGACGGAACCCGGATCGGTACCAGCCTGGGTCAGTGAATGGCTCCGCTACCGGATCTGGGAACTGACCGAGGGGAAACTCACCGTCGCCGTGAGGGTCGCGGAGCTCGACGGGCGCCGCCTGCTGGTGCTCTCCGCCCACGAGGCCATCGAACCTATTCGCTACAAGGGACGTATCCGCCGGCGGGTGGACGACAACTGCGTGGACGTTGATCCCACGACATGGTACAACCGGCGACTGCACACTCTGGGACACGACTGGTCGGCGCAACCATCGGGACACAAACTCTCCGACATCAGCCCGATAGCGGTAGAGATCGCCCGCCGCTACCTGAGACGGAGCGCCCGCCCGGACACCTCCGACCTAGCCGACACCAACGATGAGGACCTGATCCGGCGCCTGAACCTGGTTGACGGCAGTGACCGACTCACCAATGCGGGATCGTTGCTCTTCGTCGATACGCCTGACATCGGCCTCGACTACATCCGTCGGGACGTGCCGGGGGGAGACAGCATCAATCGTGTCCGTGGTAGAGGACCGCTATTGGGCCAGATCGCCGATGTGGAAAAAGCCGCCGCCGCCGCTAACCGGACCCGACATGTTCCCCTTGGCTTCGTCATTCGCAGGACACGATCCATCCCCTCCCTGGTGATACGTGAAGCAATCGTGAACGGTGTCGTCCACCGGGACTGGCATTCGCCGCAACCCACCACCGTCGAACACATAGGGAACCAGATGACCATTACCTCGCCCGGAGGTTTCATAGGAGGGGTAAGCGCGACGAACATCATCACCCACCCCGCAGTACCCAGATACCGGTCCCTGGCCGAAACGATGGCGGCGTTGCGGCTCGCCGAGCGGGAAGGTATCGGCGTGGACCGGATGATCCGCGACATGCTCGCCATCGGTCGACCCGCTCCGGAGTTCTACGAAATCCGGGGACCGTACGTCCGCGCCAGTCTGGCCGGCGGCGAACCCGACCACCACATGATCAGCTTCCTGGACGCGACAGAACCGGGAGCATCCGATGAAGACGTGGATCTGCTCCTCATCGTGGAACAGATGTTCAGCAGGGGCTGGACCGACGCACGCGCGGTCGCGCCGGTCCTGCAACGGTCCGTAAAGGAATCAGGCGCTGCGCTGGACCGGGTCGAAGCAGTCACAAGCAGCGGATCGCCGATCATCGTCCGGGTACACGGTGTCCCGGCGGATCACCCCCCTGCATACCGGCTCTCCGACCACGGCCGCAACGTCCTATCCCACCGCCTAGAACCCCAACAAACACCCGACCGGCGTGAAACGGTCATCCTCGACTGGGCGCGGTCAAGAGGACGGGTCTCCTCGACCGAGGTCGCCGACCTGTGCGGCCTCACCGTGGTCTACGCAGGGAAACTCCTCGTTGGGCTGGCTGACCGCGGGCTGCTCGCCGGCAGCCGGCCAAAACGGATCGGACGCGGTTTCCACTACCTCCCCCGCCAATCCGACACAGACTGAACCGGACGGCCCGGTCATGTGACTCCTGTCTCTCTTCAGCGGCGTGTGACCAATCCACCGTCTTAGCCATGATCGACCCGTGTGTGACCGCTTCGCCGGAGGATCGCAGCGTACAGGATCTCATCGTCATCCATGCCCGGCGTCTGGGATACGTCGTCCGTCAAGCGTCGGCCGGTCACGAGACCACGACTTGTGTATTCATGTGCGAGCATCCATTACCCGGCCATCCACCAACCGGCGGGATCATCATCTACGATACCGGTAACAGAGAGAAACGGTCAGACGCTCGAGCGTGACCAGATGCGTCTCCTGCGGCATGGTCTTCAGGGTTGCATCGGCGCGCCGCAACGCGTCGGCGGCTTTTGCCAGATTCTCGTTGCTCATCCTGTTGCCGGCCTGCCAACTCTTCTTGACCGGATACCAATCCGGCTTGGAACCGACCCAAGCGGCAAAAGTCGTGACGTCGGGCGCCGCCTCGGCCATGGCGAGCCATTGCAGGTCCCTTTCCAGGGCCGCCACCACAACCAACGGATGGAGGTGGGTAAGCAGATCGTGCAGCCGGCGAAGGGCCTCATCGACAGCGCCTCTGGATAGCGCGTCGGTCAAGTGCCAGATGGGCTCATCCGGACGGTTACGGAACCTCGCCTGGATCTGATCGGCCGTAATGGACCCTTTCAGCACCGCGAGTTGATCGAGCGCCCCCGCGATGGCGCTTACGTCCGAACCGAATTTCTCCAGTAGCGCAGCCTGTGCGTCAGCCCTCACCCGCATGCGCCTGTTGCGGACCTCGGACCTGAGCCACTCGGCGGCGTCACGTTCCCGCAGTTTGCGAATGGTGATGGTTTCGCCGCGCTTGCGTATGTGAGCGGCGATCGAGGGGTTGAGAGCACCATTCGATACCAGAACAACCTGCGAATCCTGCGGATCGCCCTCGCCGAGGATCTCGGTGATTACCCGAGCCTCCGGAGCGCGCAGCAGGTGGGCGTCCACCACCAATACCCCGATCCGACCGCCGAATAGCGGACCCGACTGCAAGGCCGGGATAATAGGTTCGACCTCCGGCCTCACGACCGCCTCGGCGGCGACCGATTGACCCCGGCCGGGAACGTCGATCCGCACAACGGCCGACATGTCAATACCCGCGTCGGTGAAGACCTTCCTCGCCTCCTCCAGCATCCGGCTGCGTTCTCCCGACCCTGAACCGGAGGGCCCCTTTACGTGAACCAGTGAACTCAGAGGTTCCAACCTCCTCCTACCTGGATGAACGATCCACTTACATAGTCGCTGCGCTCGTCGAGCAGGAATCCTATCGCCCCCATAACATCATCGAAGCGCCCGTAGCGCCGGGAGGGCATCCTCGAAAGGGGAGGCATCGGATCCGAATTCTCGAGCACTCCGGGCAGGATGGCGTTGACGGTTATGCCGTATCGCGCCTCCGTCACGGCCATTGTCTTGGTAAGGGCCAGCACTCCGGTTTTCCCTATGTAGTAGGGAAGGGTGCGGGGGCGGGCGGCGATGCGATCGGCGCCCGCGTCCGATATGTTGATGATCCTCCCTCCTCCCTGCCTGAGCAGTGGGAGCATAGCCCGCGAAACGTAGAAGGTCGCCGAGACGGTAGACGCTATCTGGGCGTCCCATTCCTCGATTGTCAAGTCGTCGAGTCGCTTGATCAGGAACTGGCCCACATTGTTGATCAGGGCGTCGAGGCCACCCACCCGGACCTTTATCCGCTCCGCCATGCCGTCGACTTCCTCGGGCGCGGTAACGTCTGCACGCACCGTGTGAGCAAGACCGCCGGATTCCCTTATCCGATCAACAACGGATTCGGCGGACGACCGACCGGTTCGGTAGTGCACCACCACCTCATGCCCTTGCGAACCGAGACTAACCGCGATGTGTCGCCCCAGACCTTGTGCAGAGCCGGTTACCAGAACCTTCATCGGGCATCTGAGTCAAAAGATTCGTTCTTGTGGCTCATCAACAGTCCAATTCCTCATCGCCCGCCCACCCCGCATGGTAGCCCCAGACCCTCCTAAGCGAAGCGATTCAAGGGAGGTAGGGGAATGATGAGATAGGCGACCTCCGCGGCTTGTCCATCCCACTCTCTCGGATAGCCGACGGCGCGATCATCGGAGGGAGATCCCAGGGCTTGTGACCTGTGTCCCGGATCCCGGATTCAATCGGGCACAGGCAAAAATCACCCTCGGGTTCCTGACCTTGGGACGCCGAGAACGCTAAAAACACCCTTCCGGTTCGGTTGCCTCCCCAAGTGGGTCCCACCCCCGACAGCCGCCTCCTCGGCGTCGAAACGCGTCCCGCCATACCCCCTACCAGTGGTCGAGTACGTTCAACATGATCCCGGTCCGACCCGTCCGGTACCCAAAACAGGCCGCTTGGTACTTACGGTTACCTACCGTACAGAGGGGGTGGGACAGAAACGGTCCCCAAGTCTCGCGGCAACGGCGTCGGCTGAGAAACGAAGACGGATCCCGGTCGCGCAACACGACTCCTTACGGGGTCACAAACCAAAGATTCAGGACCCTACGACCCGAGTTCGATAACCACATCACCCTCGATGTCGGTCCGCCTGACCTCCATACCCACCTCCTCAAGATGGGATAGCAGACCAGGGGATGGATGCCCGAAGCGGTTCGGACCTACGCTGACAACAGCCGTGGCGGCGCCTGTGGCGGCCAGCCAGCGCGGATCAGAGGTGGCCGCACCCTGATGGGGAACCTTCAGGATGTCGGCTCGAGGGGCCGGCATTTCCCTCTGGGCGATGCGCTCGATATCCCCGGTGAGCAACACCCTGGTATCCCCGACCGTCACCAGCATGACGATGGACTGATCGTTGAGGGAGGCGTAGCGGCGAAGCGGTCCGACCACCTCCAGGCCGATCGATCCCAATCGGTAGTCGCCCGGTTCCGGGGTCTCTACCCGCATCCGCCGTCCGGCATCGGCGATGAACCTCCGAAACTCGTCGGCCTGGCCGGGAAACGGGTGGTACCACAGCCTCCCCACCGGAATGGAATTGATTATCTCCGGCAAACCTCCGTAGTGATCCTGATGAGCATGGGTAACCACCATCAGGTCGATGGAACGGATACCGAACCTATCCAGACCGTCCCGTAGCCTCAAGCCGCTACTTCCCCCATCGATAAGCACCGTCTCTCCCATTTCGCCCAGTACCAGCAAAGAGTCCCCCTGACCCACATCCAAAGTCACGAACGCAGGACGAACCGACGAGAGGGCCGGCGTCGTCGGAAAGGTATGTGGCAGAGAGACCACGGTCAGCAGGGCGGCGGACAAGGCGGAGGCGAGGACCACAACCGGCCGGCGCCGGGGCCATCGAACTGCGGACACAACCAGGATCACCACCACGATGAACGCATACCAACCGATCGAGGGAAGCCCGGCCGCCACCTCGGCGATACCCAAGACGGCGGAAGCGCAAACCGAGCCCGCCGCCACCAACCCGTCGAAACCGGATACAACACCTACCCCGCCCGATCCGGTAGCCGCCACCACCAGCGGAGCGGCCACCACGTTGGTCACGGGCGACCACAGGGGGATCTCACCGGTCGCGAACAGGAGGATGGGCGCCACCGCCAACTGCGCCCCACATGAGGCGCCCAGAGTGGTGGCCAGCCACGCAGGTTTCATGTCGCCGAACCAGCCCGCTCCGACGACCACTCCGATGGTGGCGGCGACCGAGAGCTGGAATCCGAGACTGAAGGCCAACTCAGGGGAGACAAGGAGAAGCACCCCGACGCCGGCGCCGATAACCACCCAAACATCCGGGCGGAGACCGAACAGTCGAGCCACCAGCACGAGCCCGGCCATCGCGGCTGCTCGAACTACGGACGGATCGGGACCGACCAGCATGACAAAGAACGCCAGACCCGCCAGACCCAGCACGGTGCGGCGACGGGCGCCCCAACCGAGCGGTCCCGCCACGAGAAACAGGCCGGCCAGAAACATGGCGACGTTGCTCCCGGACACCGCCACATAGTGGGCAAGCCCCGCCCGTCGCATACTTTCACGGTCGATTTCTCCCAGGTGGGAGGTGTCTCCCAGCAGGAAACCGGCCAGCAGGGCTCGCCCCCTTCCCGTATCCGGTCGGAGGCGATGGGTTATGACGGAGCGCATCCGGGCTGCGCCGGACCCCAACCATCCCCCACCCACCCCCGCTGCTCGAGCATCGATCACCCTGCCTTCCCACACCGCGAGGCGACCCGACGGGAAACGTCTCGCCGGCGGATCGGAGGGTTCCGTAACGGTGACGACCCACCACCGGGTTGCCCGCTTCCAATGAGAGACGTCGCCCCATAGCCGGCCGGCCGGCCCGTCCCAGGTATGAGTCCGCCCGTAGCCGTCCTCCAGAGCGACTATCCGAACCTTCACCCTGCCGTTACCCGGCAAACCGCCACCGTCGGCCACGGCTTCCACCAGCAACCTGACTTCAGTTGACGGAAGTTGCACATTGCTCATTCGAGCCGTGCGCTCCGAGAGGAGCATCCCCGCCAGGCAGCCGACCACCGCCAGAGCCAGGACCAGCGTCAATACCCGATTCCCTGTAAAGGCTGCTGCGACCAGCAGGGCCAGAAAGGCGACCGCCACAGACCACCGGGTCAGCACCCCGCAGGTGACACCCAACCAGATGGCGCCGGCGCCGGCCAGAAAGGTTCGCGCCCTCCGGTCGGGAAAGCCGCCTATCAACCCACGGCCGCGAAGTCGCGCAGTCCGGCCAACTTCCCCTCACCGATACCGGGCACGTCCAGCAGGTCCTCCAGAACCTTGAAGGGCCCGTGGTCCTCCCGGTAGGCCAGGATGCGGGCGGCCAGCACTTCCCCGACCCCGGGAAGCTCCACCAGCCGGTCCAGGTCGGCCCGGTTCACATCCACCGGGAATCCCGAGGAATCGCCGTTACCCACGCCGGGCGCGTCCTCCCCCTGCGCGCCGAACCAAGGCACCACGAGACGCACCCCGTCGGTTACAACCGCAGCAAGGTTGATCCTTCCAAGGTCGCTTCCCGGTAACCCACCCCCCGCCGCCGCCACGGCGTCGGCGACCCTGCTGCCAGTTTCCAGAACCACCAACCCCGGCCTTCGAACGGCGCCCGAGACATGAACGGTGAGCAGAGCGGGGACCGGCCCCACCGACTGTTCCGCGACCGGAGGGTCCCGGACCACACCGAGCGTCGCCGGCGATACCTGCGGGCGGTGCCAGAACGCGAAGGCGAGGGCCACCGCCAGTCCGGCCCCGATCGCGACCGTCATGGCCACTGGGGTTGTCGGGGTGCGCGGTATCCGGTCCTCTCTGTCGGCGGCCAGATCGGATAAGGAAGGAATAATCGCCTTTCGATTGGTCCTGACCTTGTATCAGTTATCCCCGCCATAGGGAAGGGGTATGTCCCGATACCTGACCGGGTTGCTCTTGTCGAACTTCATAATGGGTCGGGCGGCGGGGCGGAGGTTGCCGAACGGGCGGCGGGGCAGGGTTAGTCACGAAATCCGGTTAGGCTCTCGACGTTCCTTGAAACCGGGAAGATCATGCTCGCACTCGAAGATCTCAAGAAGTCCTACGGCCCGGTAGTGGCCCTCGACGGGTGTCGGCTGAGCGTGCGGCCCGGTCGTATCGTCGGGTTCCTGGGTCCCAACGGCGCCGGGAAGACCAGCGCCATGCGGGCCGTTTTCGGGTTGCTGAGCCTCGACGGCGGGCAGGTACTCTGGGATAGCCGACCCGTCACCCGGCAACAGCGCCTCCGGTTCGGGTACATGCCGGAGGTGCGGGGCCTCTATCCGCGCATGAGAGTCCGGGATCAGATCGTCTACCTGGGCCGACTCCACAACCTGGACAAGGACCGCTCCTCGTCCGTCGCGGATAACTGGCTGGCGGAGGTCGGGCTGGAGGATCGGACCCATGCCAGGCTCGAGGAACTATCCCACGGGAACCAGCAACGGGTACAGCTGGTGGCGGCCCTCGTACACGATCCCGAGTTGCTGGTACTCGACGAGCCGTTCAGTGGATTAGACCCGCTGGGGGTGGAGGAGATGGCCGGTATCCTCAGGCGGCGGGCGGTTGACGGAGCGGCGGTTCTGTTCTCAAGCCATCAACTCGACCTGGTGGAAGGGCTCTGCGATGACGTGGCCATCATCAACCGAGGCCGGGTGGTTCTCGAAGGGGACGTTAATCGCCTGAAGGACCGATCCCGCTACCGACGACTGGATGTGGACACTCCCGCATCCCTCCGAACCATAGGCCGCATCAAGGGCGCCCGGCTGGTCGACACCCGGGGAACTCGGCACACCTTCCTCGTACCGGCCGCCGTCAACATGAGGGAAATCGTGGCGTCACTGCCCGGGCAGATGCCGGTCAGGGAGTTCTCCTACCGGACCCCCACCTTGTCGGACTTGTTCAAGGAAGCAGTCGGAACATGAACGTTCTCCGCACCGTCGCCTTGGTGACCCTTCGGGAACTCCGGGAGCGAGGGTTGAGCAAGTCCTATCTGATCAGTTGGATCGTTCTCGTCGTTCTGATGGCCGCCGGGTTCACCGTTCCGAGGTTGTTGGATGACGGGGACCGGCAAACCATCTACCGGGTAGGGACGGTAGGGCCGGAATCCGAGGGAACCATCACCGAGGCGAAGACCCTGGTAGCCGGGACGGCGACGCTGGTAGAAGCCCAAGCCTTGAAGGATCGGAATGCTGCGTTGCAGGCGCTGGCGGACGAGGAAATCGATGCTGCGCTGGTCAACGGCCGGGAACTAATCATCGGAGAATCAACCCGGGCGGGAGTCCGGTCACTCCTCCAGGAAGCGGCTAACGCGAGCAGGGCCCGGGACCTTGTCGATTCCGGGGATGCCTCGGAAAAGGTGTTGCAGCTCCTCACGAATTCGCCGTTACGGGTGACCGAAACCGTGCCGGAGGCCGGGGAGGCGGCGCGCTCAAGGCGCCTACTGGTCGGTCAGGCGGCTCTGGTCCTCCTGTTCATGGCCATCATGATGACCGGGTCGTGGGTGCTCCTGGGGGTCACGGAGGAGAAGACCAGCCGAGTCGTGGAGGTGCTGTTGTCCACCATCCGGCCCTGGCATCTACTCGCCGGCAAGATCGTAGGGGTGGGCATCCTCGGCCTGCTGCAATTCGCCGTGGTGGTCACCGGCATACTCCTGGGGATACGTATCCTGTTCGGCCCGGGGCTGATCCCGGAGGTGGATGGCGCTCTGCTGATCACCCTGCTGGCCTGGTTCGTGCTCGGGTTCATGATCTACGCCGTCGGCTACGCAGCCCTGGGAGCGGTGGCGTCCCGGCCGGAGGACGCCCAGAATGCCGCCTTCCCGATGACCATGGTGTCTCTGATCGGTTACCTGACGGGGATCCTCTACGTCGGTCGAAACCCGGAGTCGTCGGTCTCGGTGATCCTCTCCCTCGCGCCCCCACCGCACCCTTCGTGATCCCGGTCCGGGCAGTATCGGACGCCATAAGCCCCTGGGAACAACTCGGCGCCGCTGCGTTGCTGATCGCATTCACCGCGTGGCTCGTCAGAGTCGCCGGGCGGGTGTATGTGGGTGGGGTCTTCAAGCACCAGAGCCGGGTGAAGCTAAGGGACGCGTTCAGGTCGGCCGATTTCTAGAAGCCCTGGTTCTTTGTTTCTTTTCTCTGGATAACCGGTATCTTGGCGGGGGTTACCGGTTTTCGTCCTACCTGTGTTGCATACTGGTGGGGAATCGTAAAGCACCAAGCGGCCTGTCATGGGTACCGGACGGGCCGGGCTGGGATCATTTGAACCTTCTACCCCCGGTTTTTGGGGTATGGCGGGACGCGTTTCGGCGCTGAGGAGGCGGCGGTCGGGGGTGGGACCCACTTGGGGAGGCAACGGAACCTGAGGGATGTTTTTCGCGAACTCAGGCCAGGTCCTAGGAAGGGTGTCCCGCGGCGACCACGCCGGCGCCCGCAAGGCCCAGAAATCACGACACCCGGAAAGCGCGCCGGGGAAGGTGGTGGAATCGGCCCGAAGGAGTGGACCTCGCCCGGGGTCAAACGACCAGGTTCAGCAAGCGGGGCCTCCGGTCGATTACCCGGCGGATCGGCCTTCCCTGAACGTGCCGCTCTACGTTGGGGGCGGCCAGCGACATCTCCAGGGCCTCGGACTCGGAGATTTCTACCGATACCTCCAGACGGGCTCTCACCTTCCCGTTGACCTGGACCACCATCGTCACGATCTCGTCGGCCGCCACCTTCTCGTCGGCTACCGGCCACGGCTGTAGGTGGACACTCTCCTCGGCGCCTAGGGCATGCCACACCTCCTCGGTGACGTGCGGAGCGATCGGGGCCAGCAGCAGCGTGAGGATCGACAAGGCCTCCCTCCATGCCTCCGGATCGACGTTGCGCTCCACGCGTGCGGTGTTCAGGGCGTTGCGCAACTTCATCAACTCGGATACCGCCGTATTCCACCTGAATCTGTCGAGGTCTTCACCCACTTTGATGATCGCCTGGTGGGCGGTGCGGCGTAGGGAACCGGTGGCGGTCTTGTCGGTGTCGGATGCTTGGTAATCCAGCCGGCCCAGACGCCAGAAGTCCGAGATGAACCGTTGCGATCCTCTGATCCCTCGACTATCCCAAGGACCACCCTTTTCCCATTCGAAAGCGAACATCAGATAGGTGCGGACAGTGTCGGCGCCGAACTCCTCCACCAGGTCGTCCGGGTTGACGACGTTGCCCCGGGACTTGGACATGCGCTGTACTTCCAGGCGGTGACGGAGCTGCGTTACCGTGTTGTCACCCGGAATAGCCGCTATGCGAACCTCGGCGTCCGGGAGGATCTCGACCGTCACCGCCCGCTCCGAACCGATCGGCAGTACCTTCATTACCCGCTCGGTACGGCCTATTACCTCACCCGTAACCACCTCGCGGGAGTCGGGCAGGTCCACCGGATCTTCGACCGCGGTCACCGATGTGGCGTAGAATCGATCACCCTCCATCCGGCCCTCCGCCACCACCAGATCTCCAGGCCGTTCCTCGCCCAGCACCTGGCCCTGGTTGCGGAGCATGATCATCGGTTCGTCGAATATCCCCCCCGGGTCGCGACCGTTAGCCCGCATCTGCTCGGCGGTGGAATCATACAAACCCATATCGCGCATGGCTTTGGTGAAGAACCTGGTGTAGAGGAGGTGCATAACAGCATGCTCGGCGCCTCCGGTATAGACATCGACGGGCAGCCAGTAGGCGCCCTCCTCGGGATCGAAGGGACCCTCTGTATAGCCCGGGCTCAGATAGCGGAGCTGATACCAGGACGAACACATGAACGTATCCATGGTGTCGGTCTCCCGCGTGGCCGCCCGACCGTCGGATCCCGACGTGTTGAGAAAGTCCTCGTGATAGGTGAGAGGACTCCGTCCGGTAGGCATGAACTCCACATCCTCCGGTAGTTCGACCGGAAGCCGGGCGTCGGGAACCAACTCCATGGTTCCGTCCTCGAAGTGGATCACCGGTATGGGACTCCCCCAGTAACGCTGACGGCTGATAAGCCAGTCACGCAGCCGGTATTGCACCGCCCGCTGCCCGTATTGCCGCTCCTCCAACCATCGGATCATGGCCTCCTTGGCCTCGGCCGTGTAGAGACCGTCCAGGAAACCCGAGTTGATCGAAGGGCCGTCACCATCGTAGGCCTTGCCCTCGAAGCCATCCGGTGGTTGAACGGTACGGACGATCGGAAGACCGTAGCGTTCGGCGAAGTCCCAATCCCGTTCGTCCTCGGCCGGGACCGCCATGATCGCCCCGGTACCGTAACTCATCAATACATAGTCGGCTATCCACACCGGGATCCTCCGCCCGGTGACAGGGTTGAGGGCGAAGCCCCCGGTGGCTACCCCGTCCTTCTCCATGGTCAGATCGGTCCGCTGCAGCTCGGAGCGACCGGCGGCCCGCTGCCGGTACCCGGCCACCGCCGCGGCGTTGTCGAGCGTGGTTAGCAGGTCAACCAGGGGATGTTCGGGCGCCAGCACCATGAAAGTCGCCCCGTGCAGAGTATCGGGGCGGGTGGTGAAGACCTCGATGTCCTCCCCTCCTTCCACCGGAAACCGCACCCGCGCCCCTTCGGAACGACCGATCCAGTTGGTCTGCATCGCCTTCACCGGCTCGGGCCAGTCGATCCCGTCGAAGTTGAGCAACTCCTCCGCATAATCGGTAATCCGGAAAAACCACTGCTCCATCATCCGCTGCACGACCGGTTGGCCGGTACGCTCGTCCTTGCCGTCGATGACCTGCTCGTTGGCCAGCACCGTCTGGAGGGTGGGTGACCAGTTGACCAGGGCTTTCCCGCGGTAGGCCAGACCGGCCTCATACAGCCGGGCGAAGAACCATTCGGTCCATCGGTAGTACTCGGGCGTACACGAGACCGCCTCCCGGGACCAATCGATCATCGTACCCATCGAACGCAATTGGCGACGCATTCGTTCGATATTCGAGTAGGTCCATCTCCAGGGATGGATGTTGGCCTGCACCGCCGCGTTCTCGGCCGGAAGCCCGAAGGCGTCGAAACCCATCGGGAAGAGGACGTTGTACCCCTTCATCCGCATGTAACGGGCCCGCGCATCGGACGGGGTCATCGCATACCAGTGGCCGATGTGTAGATCTCCGCTCGGATACGGAAGCATGGTGAGGGCGTAGTGCTTGGGCCTGGTCCAATCGACCCTCGACCGGTATATACCGGAACGCTCCCAGGTCTCCTGCCATCGGGACTCTACCGTTTGGTGGTCATATCTCTGATTCACAGCCCTGATCCTATCTTGTCCGCAAGGTAGCGCCATCCCGGAGATCTTTCTTCCGCGCCAAATCCGCCTTTCGTTGAACCCAGCGGCGCAGATGCAACCGAGAGTACTGTATCGTTTCCGAATCGCAGCAGTGGGAGACACCGGATGCGCCCGATAGTGGCGGTAACCACATCGATGAGAGTGCTGGACACCTACCTGGGCCACGGGTGCGGTCTTCACGCACTGGTCGACTTCTATACCGAAGCCCTCGACCATGCCGGTACCTCCCAATTGCTGGTCGGGCTCATGCACGCGGATGATGCCTCAAGAGTCCTGGATCGAGTGGATGGGTTGGTAATAACAGGTGGGCGGGATATCAACCCCGCCCTCTACGGGCAAGCCGTTACGTTTGCAACAGGCGTATTCGACGGCGACGACATCCGTGATATCGCTCTGATACGGGAGGCCTACCAGAGGAAGATGCCGGTTCTGGCGATCTGTCGGGGACTTCAGGCCGTGAACGTAGCTTTGGGAGGAGAGCTGCACCAGCATGTTCTGTCCGACTCAGACTCCGAACATCCCACCCCCGCCGACCGTCCTGCCGCTCGTAACGCCCATCGGCATCCGATAACGATCGCCAAGGGTAGCCGCCTTGCCTCCATATATAACACGACGGAACGGGAGGTGAACTCGCTCCATCACCAGGCGATTTCCATCACTGCGCCCAACTTGGAAGTGGTGGCAAGAACCAGGGCAGGAGCTATCGAAGCTGTGGAAAGCACCGACCCGACCTGGCCCCTTCTGGCGGTCCAGTGGCATCCGGAAATGCTTACCGCCGATGAGGAGTCTCCGCTCTTCGGCGCCTTTGCCGAGGACGCTCGCTCCTATCGATTCGAGAGCCGCCCCCGGGAGCAGGGCCGGCCAGATCTGCGGTGAGGGAACCACGCTTGTAGCCGGGTACATCTAGAATCAGACCACCAGGGCTGTAAAGAGGAGGATCAGGTTGAATGGTTCGGCCGGCACGCTGGATGCCCCGGTCCAGTGGAACACCGAGAACGACGCCCGGGCAGAGGCGTGCCGTCTCCTAG
>CAZEZF010000008.1:0-51986 GCA_964516495.1 uncultured Acidimicrobiia bacterium
ACGGGGCGCCCCCATCACCTGAAGGCCGGGACATCCCGTGAAAGTGGGCTTGACGTGGCCTTTTCGGGTTCGGTGTGTCTGGGGCATGAAGAATTGGGGCTAGGAGGGTACTGAAAAACCTCGAGTTGGCCCGACGTGCGATGATAAACTCCCTGGTCAGAGGGCGGAGGGCCAACCTACCCCCGTCTTATTTCAGTACCCTCACGACTTGTCAGAAGTTTGCTGCGAACAGACTCGCAGAGCAAGTTGAGAGTGCGAGAAAACACGATGCCTTCCTGCTTCGCCACCTCACAGGCAACCCGATCATCGATGACCGCCCGCGCGGGCATGGTCTCGGCCAAGGCTAGGACTGCGGCCTCGCCGATGTTCCGCCCATCCCAAACCAGGAGATCAGCGAACTTTGCAAAGGATACGATTTCAATGGATGTCTCGATTGCGCGATGCTCCAACCAGTCGGCGTCGAGCGCGGCTTGAATCCGGTAGTTCATATAGGCGCCTTGCCTCAATTCCGCCACAACTGCTTGCGGCACAACGGCGCGCCGGGATCCAACCACCGACTTCAGGACCCCGAGGATGTCAGCCCGTGCGAAGTGGCTGATAGGACCCGCGTCGAATACGAGGATGCCCACCCGTCGATTATCAGGACACGAATGACCAGATGGCGTCCGCCGGAAGCGGCGGTAGGTCGGGAAGGTCGTCCTCGCTCCACGTGTCGAGAAGCATCCCGAGAGCGCGCGCGGCGGAAATGTCCAAGCTGCGATAAGCCTTGAGAACGGCTTTGACATACAGCGTAGGTAGCTCCGGCGGAGCAAGGTCGGTGGGCACGAAAAGGTCGAGTTCCACAATGTCCGACCGTCGGGTGACCGTGGTCCGGACTTTGGCTGCTTCATCCGGTGAAGCGAGTTCGAGTTCGCGGAGTCGCCGCGCCAGCGTAGACATGTCGATCCGGAACCTGCTTGCCGTGCATACCGCCGCAGTGCGGATATCGTCGAGTCCGCTCCAGTAGGCGCGCATCGCCGTGGCCGGGAGAAGCAGTGCCCGTGCGAAGCGATCGATGTAGGCTTCCATCTCGGTATCCGGGGCACCGGTCACGTTCCAATCCGTCGAATATTCATCGGCGAATACATAGTGTCCCAATTCGTGCGCCAAGGTGAGACGGCGGCGACCTATCCGACGGGTACCGTTGATCACGGCGACACCACCGGGATCAAGCAAGATCGAAGCGCCGTCTGCGGCGGTGGCGCCGAGATCCATGGAGAACACCAGCAGCCCGATCTCGGCAGCCCGGTCAGCCAGCCGCAGGGCCGGTTCTCGTTCGTCGTAACCGAGCATACCCCGCACCTTGATCGCCGCCTTTTCGGCCTCTTCTGAACTGGTCGGGACAGGCGCCTCTTGGAGCCTCGGCAGGTCAAACGTGTCGACCAACTCTCGAAGAAACGTCACCTCGCGGGCAACCCGCTCTACGAAGCGATCGATCTCGGAACTGGGTATTCCGGGCTCGGCGGCGTTACGTTCGTGACACCACCGCAGGTGGGTCGTCTTCAAAAAACCAGGAAAGATGCATATCAAGGGCGGCCGCCAGCCGGGCCAGTTCCATCGCGCCCACCCGCCGAGATCCGGTCTCGACTTTGGCAAGTGCGGTCCGCCCCATCTGAGCCAACGACGCGCACTCCTGCTGCGTTAAGCCCGAATCACGTCGAGCTAAGGCAATACGACGGCCCAACTCATCAAACCCGATAGCCATATGTGCGATTATAGAACACTTAGTCAAGCCAAGTCGGGATAAGATCTCAGCCGAGTTCGAAATCGACTTGCCGCAGGTTGCCGCTGAAGGGGAACTCACCCTCGTAGGAGTCGCTGACCGGCGACAAGGTGTCGGCGCCGACGCTGAGCGAACCCCACGACAACATTCCTCTTGCCATCCCGGACATTTCCTTTTGGCAAAGCACCTGTCCGTCGGCTTCCAGGTAACCGACTCCCTCGTAATCGACGGTTTTCTCGAACCGGAAAGACAGTGCGGTGCTCCCGAGTGGAGCCGGAGCGGTCGATTCCAGACTCTGGCGGGTACCGAGGTAGCTGTACTCGAAGATCATCCGACCGTCCGTTACGAACAACACATATCCGCCGCTCACATCACCGACCGCCACCAGGACCCCCTCGTCGGAAGACCGGAGCGGCGCCGTACGGGCAATGATCGTGAAGTCCCGGTTGAACACCAACGGGGTGGCGGCGCCGGGGAGGCGACTCGACCCTGACAGGTAGGAGAAGGTGTTCCTTGCCCTGGGCGACCCGGGTGTTTGAAATGTGGAGGCGCGGACGGCCAGGTAACGGTCGTCCAACGGATAGACGGAGTAACGGGAAGCCTCCTCGTTCCACTGGTCCACCAGTTCCGCCAGTTTCTCCGGGTATGACTCCGCCACATCGTTGCATTCCGAGAAATCGGAATCGATGTGATACAGCTCCCAAGGGTCATCATCAAAGGGTTCGTTACGCCGGTGACGGGTGAGCGCCTTCCACCCCTGATTCCACATGGCCCGGTGTCCGATCATCTCGAAGTACTGCCGACTCCTAGGACCTCCGGAGTCGGGTTCATTCATCACCCGGCGGAGGCTGGCGCCGTGATATGACATCTGGGTCACCCCGCGGTAGGAAGGCCGGGGCTGGACATCCACCAGATCAAGGATGGTGGGCGCTATGTCGATAGCGTGGGCGAACTGACTTCGTACTCCCCCGTCGTCCGACAGGCCCTGCGGCCAGGAAACGATCAACGGTGTCCGAACCCCTCCGGCGTAGGTGTTCTGCTTGTACCAACGCAGCGGTGTGTTGGCGGCCTGAGCCCATCCCCAAGGAATGTTCGTCTGGGAGCGAGGGCCGCCGATGCTGTCGTACCGTTCCATGTTGAACTCCACGCTGCAGAAGCGATCTTCCTCGTATGTAACGATATCGGCGCCTCCGTCCGGTCCCCCCTCCTGGCTGGCGCCGTTGTCCGAGAGCACCACAAAGACGGTGTTTTCGAGTCGCCCGATAGAGTCGAGGAACTCCACCAGCCTGCCCATCTGGGCGTCGGTGTGATCCAACATGGCGGCGTAGGCCTCCTGGAATCGGGCGAATAGCTTCTGCTGGTCGGCCGTCAGATTGTCCCACTCCTCTACCCCGGGGTTCAGCGGCGCCAACACCGCGTCCTCGGGCACGATTCCTAATTCCTTTTGCCTGGCGAACCGACGTTCCCGGATCACATCCCAACCCACGTCGTAGCGTCCGCGGTACTTATCCAGGTACTCCTGAGGGGCCTGGTGGGGACAGTGGGCTGTTCCGAAGGCGGTGTACAGAAAGAACGGTTGCTCAGGCTTGACAGAAACCTGGTCACCTATGTAGGAGATGGCGTGGTCGATCAGATCTTCGGTGAGGTGGTAACCATCCTCCGGCTTGGCGGGTGGATCGACCCGGTGGTTGTCCTCGACGACGTCGGGATAGAAATGGTCGGTGAGGGCGTCAAGGAATCCGTAGTAGCGTCCGAAACCTCGACCGAGCGGCCATTCGTCGTAAGGCCCGGCCGCGGTGGTTTCCTCCAGAGGCGCCAGATGCCATTTGCCGATCGCCATCGTTGCGTACCCGGCGCCTCTCAATACTTCGGCGAGGGTGCCTGCCGACCTTGTTACCCGGCCTCGGTGCCCGGGGAATCCGGAATCGACATTCGAGAGGTAGGCCATACCCACGCTGTGATGGTTGCGCCCGGTAAGAACGCAGGCCCGGGTCGGGGAACAGAGCGGAGTTACGTTGAAATCGTTGAACCGTAGACCGCGGCCCGCCAGTGCATCCATGACCGGTGTATCGATCTCCGCCCCGTAGCAACCCAGTCCGGCGAAGCCCACATCATCAAGGACTACCAACACCACGTCAGGCTTCCCACGGGCATCGTTCTTCATGGGTGGCCACCAAGGAGTGGAGTCCCTGAAGTCGCGCCCGATTATCCCTTGAAACCCGTCCTCGGTCGGATACGGCGCGGTGATCCGGTTCCCGCTCGCATCGTGTTGGGGGCTGCCGGCAGTGTTCACCGCGATCTCCTCTCCTCCTGGTTCCGGGTTGCTTCCTCGGACTGCGATCCGGCCGAGGGTCACTGTCCGGGATCGCTTCAGACAATCGAGATAACCATACTCCTCGGGCATGGAGTATCCACATAACACCTCCTCATGGTCGGGGCTCCCGGAAACGGAACCGATCGAGATTGCGGAAGTAATCGTCGAGGTCTACCGAGCCCCGATCAGTCGGCCGGTTCGTACCTCGTTCGGAGTCATGACGACCCGTCCGGCGGTTCTGATCCGGGTACGGGAACCTGATGGTGTGGTCGGATACGGTGAGGCGTGGTGCAACTTCCCCGAGCCCGCCGCCGAATACCGGGCTAAGATCGTCGGTGACCTCCTCGCCCCGAAGTTGGTGGACCGAACATGGCCCCATCCGAGAGCGATCTTCGATCATCTCTCCGCCACTACCCGCATCGTGGCCCTCCAGGCGGGTGAGAAGGGACCGTTCTCCCACGCCATCGCCGGTCTTGACATCGCCGTCTGGGATATGGCGGCCCGCCGGGCCGGACATCCTCTCCACCGCTTTCTCAGACCTGGCGCTCAAGACCGCCTGCATGTCTATGCCAGTGGGATAGGTCCTGAGGCTGTTATGGAACAGGTACTCGAAGCAAGGTCGACCGGGCATCGTGCCTTCAAGTTGAAGGTTGGGTTTAACCGTGATCACGACCTCGCAAACCTCGCCGAAGTACGACGCAGGCTAGGGCCGGACACCTTGATCGCCGTGGATGCGAACCAGGCCTGGACTGCTGATGAAGCGGTCCTCAGGCGCCGGGAGATGGCGCCCTTCCATCCGGCGTGGATCGAGGAGCCTATCGGCGCCGATCATAATCCGGATGACTGGCTTCGCGTTGCCGAGGCGACGGATGTTCCCCTCGCCGCCGGTGAGAACGTCTACGGCGCCGACGGGTTCGACCGGATGATCAAACGCACCCCGGTGAAGATCATCCAGCCGGACGCCACCAAGTGGGGAGGCATCTCAGGATGCATGCCGGTCGCCGCCCGGATCATCGCCTCCGGTAGGCGGTACTTCCCCCACTACCTCGGCGGAGGGATCGGGCTGCTCGCGTCCGCCCACCTACTCGCTGCGGCCGGAGGGGACGGCCTGCTGGAGGTCGACTGCAACTCCAATCCGCTGCGGGAGGGATTGGCGACCCCCTTCCCGCTGCCGGCGCACGGACAACTTACCCTCGGTGATCAGCCCGGACTCGGTGTCGAACCCACCCGTTCCATTTCTGGTCTCATTACCGAACGGATCGTCAAGAAGCGCGGCGACCAACCCACCCTGATTAGCCCTGATTCTTCATGTCTCAGACATACCGAACCCGAAAAGGTCACGTCAAGCGCAGCATCATGGGGCGGCCCGTGTTTACCTTCTGGTGAAAGGTATCACCCCGGACAATAGAGGCCGGCAAGAAGATATCGTCCCAGGTCAGAGAGTTCCTTGCATCCGATCAACCGTCACGAGCAGGTTACCGTTCTCCTCGGATGCGCCAATCGAGACCCCCGCCACTTCGACGATCCGAACATTTTCCGTATCGGTAGGGGCGATCCGACCCATGTCAGCTTCGGAGGCGGAATCCACCACTGTTTAGGCGCTCCGCTCGCTCGCCTTGAGGTAGAGGTGGCGATTGAACGGCTGGCGGCGCGACTTCCTGGGCTGCGGTTGGCGGAGGCGCCGGCCAGGCCGCCGAGGTTCGTGTTGCGCGGCTTCAACTCCCTCCGGCTGGTGTCCTGATTCCTGGAATCGCCGACCACCGGCGGAGTGCCTGTCGGTTTCCTGCCCCTCGGGGGACCTGAGATCGCGAAAAACATCCTACCGGTTCTGGGTTGACGCCGAAATCGGGCCCACCCCCAACCGCCGCCTCCTCGGCGTCGAAACGCGTCCCGCCATAACCACGTTCTGGAGTGGCACGTTCAACATGATGCCGGCCCGGCCCGTCCGGTACCCGAAACAGGCCGCTTGGCGCTTTTACGGTTACCTACCAGTATGCAACATGGGTAGGACATAAAACCGTCCTCCCACCACCACACCGGCCGACAGACAAAAATAAACGAAGCTTCACGGGCCCCAGGCCGGCGATGAGTTCGACCGGATAGATATGCGACTCCGGCTGACCGATGGTCGAATATGAGTACCCTCCCTTCAGGACAGGGACTCTCGACCGATAACCAGGGGAGACCGCGGCATCGACCGGATACTCAACTCGAACACCACCGGGAAGGGTGGCGCCAACCAGGTCGCCCTCACCATCGCGCTTGCATCCGGTATGGCGATGTCGATGGTTCCCGGCCCGATCATCGGGATACTCTCCCGCTTCTTCATCGACGAACTGGGGCTCACCAGGACCGAGGTGGGAGCGGTAGCCACCCTGCACGCGTTCGTGATCATGGCCCTCAGCATCCCGCTCGGATTGTTGGCCGACCGGATAGGCGGTCGCTGGATGCTCGTGCTGGTGCTCTCCTTAGTTTTTCTGGGACTGATGACCATGTCCTTCTCATGGAACCTGTGGTCGTTGATCGTATTCGCCGGAATAGCGGGCGTTCCGTCCGGGGGTGGTAACTCGGCCACCAACAACATCATCGTCGAGAACGTAGCTCCGGGGTCCCGGGGATGGATCACCGGTATCAAGCAGTCCGGGGTTCAGATGGGCGTATTCATGGCAGGAGCACTGCTACCGGTCATGGCGGAGGCGCTGGGATGGCGGCGGGCGCTCGCCCTCACCTCGTTTTCCGCATTGGCGGGGATAGTCCTGGTTCTGGTGGTTGTACCGGCCCGAGCCGCTCGCGGCGACGGATCGGATGAGAGTAGACGGGACTCGGTTCCGCGGTCTGTATGGTGGGTCTCGGCGTATGGCGTGACCATGGGTATCGGGATGGGATCGTTCTTCGCGTTCCTACCCCTTTACGCCCAGGAACGGGTGGGACTCGGAGTGGGAACGGCGGGGTTGGTAGTCGCCGTATCGGGCATAACCGGAGTAGCGGCCCGGATGGTGTGGGGCAGGATAACGGAACGGGCCGGCGATCCCTTCAAGCCTCTGGTGAGCGTGGCCCTGCTCGGCGTAAGCGCGATCGCGCTGTTCTGGGCGGGCCCGACCGTACCGATCCTCCTCTGGGTCGGGGCGGGGCTCATGGGGGTAGGACCTGCGGCGTGGATGTCGGTAGGGATGTTCGCGGCCATAAGCATGGCCGGACCGAGCCGTACCGGGGCGAGCACCGCCATGGTCATGATGGGTTTCGGGCTCGGATTGACGATAGGACCGGTGATTTTCGGATGGGCGGTCGACACCACCGGAGACTACGATGTCCCGATCGGTTGGCTGTTGCTCAACTTTGTCGCCTCTGTGTTGCTGCTGTTGGTATGGAGACGTAACAAGGCTCAACGGGCTGAATGATCTCTCGGCCATACGCTTCACGGTCAATCCCGATATCGACGACCCCCCGTCTGTAGGCAGCGGTCCCCGTCCTGCAGGGCGCCGTTCGGCGCGATCGGTTCGATAACCGGAAACCTGCCACAATACAGGGACCCGACCTTCCCCCCCGACCATAGGAAACTCATGACAGAAAAGCAGAGCGGTGTTCCCCTTGTCGTCCCCCAGATGGGGGTGGTCGAGGAGGTGGTCATTATCGAATGGTTGGTGGAGGCGGGATCTGTGGTCACAGCAGCCCAGGAGGTGGTGGTGGTAGAGACCGAAAAGGCCGAGGTGATGCTCGAAGCGCCGACTGCGGGGACCATAGACATCGTGGTAGGGGTGTCGGACGACGAAGTAGCGGTCGGAACGACGCTGGCGTACATCGTACCGTGATTCAACCGAAGTTCCGGTTGGAGAACAGGGTGGCCTTGGTCACCGGAGCGGCGAGCGGCCTCGGTAGGGCGATCGCGGTGGCGCTGGCCGAAAGCGGCGCCCGGGTCGCCTGTCTGGACCTGGCGGGCGAACAGAACCGCATGGTGGCGGATCGAATCGACGGTCTCGCTCTGACCATGGACGTAACGGATGCCGGGGCGGTCGACCGCGCGGTAGGCGAGGCGCTCGACACGTTCGGGAGAGTCGATGTGTTGGTGAACAGCGCCGGTATCGGCGGTCGGGGCGCCGCGGTCACCTACTCCCGCCGCCTGCTGGATCAGGTTATCGAAGTCAATCTCAAAGGCACATTCAACATGTGTCGATCGGTAGGTCGCCACATGGTCCAAAACGGCGGCGGTTCGATTGTGAACATCGCTTCGATCGGAGGCTTGGTCGCATTTCCGGGAAGTGTCGGCTACCAGGCCAGCAAGGGAGGGGTGGTGCAACTGACCAGGGCCCTGGCAGTTGAGTGGGCCTCCTCGGGCGTAAGGGTCAACGCTGTCGCCCCGGGCCATGTAGCCACCGAGTTGGTGCGAAAACAATGGGAAACAGAACCGGAACTGAAGGAGTACTTTCTGAGCAGAACCCCGATAAACCGGTTAGCCGCCCCTGAAGATATAGCAGGGCCGGTAGTCTTCCTCGCCGGGGGTGCCTCCGCCATGGTGACGGGCCAGATCATCGCCATCGACGGGGGCTACACCGCACAATGAAAACGCCTGTTTCGATAACTCCCGCGTCTGCCCGGCGTATCCACCGGAGCATGGTCCGAATCCGGCTATTCGAGACCAGGGTGGAGGAACTTTTCAAAGCCGGGAAGCTGCCCGGTTTCGTTCACACCTACCTGGGACAGGAGGCGATCGCGGCCGGAGTGTGCGAAACCCTCCGGGACGCCGACTACATCACTTCCACCCATCGCGGCCACGGACACGCTATAGCCAAAGGCATCGAGCTGAGCGGGATCATGGCGGAGCTGTACGGGAAGGAAACCGGAACCTGCCGCGGTCGGGGTGGGTCGATGCATGTGGCCGACTTCTCCAAGGGAATGCTGGGGGCCAACGGGATAGTCGCCGGAGGTCTGGGCATAGCCGCCGGCGCCGCCTTGTCGGCCGGGCTAAGAGGAAGCGGCCAGGTGGTGGTCGCCTTCTTCGGAGATGGGGGGATCAACAAGGGAACCTTCCACGAAGCCCTCAACTTTGCTGCGGTACACCGACTCGGCGTGGTCTATGTGTGCGAGAACAACCAGTACGCCCAGTTCACCTCCCGGACCCGCACCACCTCGGTGGATGATCTGTCGGTACGGGCGGCCGCCTATGGAATACCTGGCCGGACGATGGACGGGAACGACGCCCGGGCTGTCTACGAGGCCACTTTCGAAGCAGTGGAACGGGCGAGAAACCGCATGGGTCCGACCCTTCTCAACATGGAAACCTACCGGCTGGGCGGGCACTATGTGGGCGATGCCGAGGTCTACCGGGAGACGGGCGAGGTGGACCGACATCGCCGCAAGGATCCCATCGATCATTGGGAGAAAACCTTGTCGGAAGAAGGGTGGCTTGCCGAGGAACAGCGCCTCGAGATTTGGGAACAAGCACACAGAGAAGTAGAGAATGCGGTCCGGTTCGCGGAGGAAAGCCCCCTCCCCCACCGTGGGACAGCCCTGGATGCGGTGTTCACGGGAGACCGTCCATGACGGTAACACGACCGGAGACAAAGAGGATGTCATTCGGGCAGGCCACCGTTGATGCCATGCGGTTGGCGATGCGGGAAGACGAACGGGTAATAGTGCTGGGTGAGGACATCAGCTGGGGTGGGAACTTCGGCCAGTTTCGAGGACTGGTGGACGAGTTCGGACCGGAGCGGGTAATCGACATGCCGATCTCGGAGGCGATCATCATGGCGGTTGCCGTCGGGGGTTCGGTGACCGGCCTGCGCCCGGTAGCTTCGATGAGCTTCGTGGAGTTCACGTTGGGGGCGATGGACGAGATCGTCAACCAGGCTGCCAAGTTCCGCTACATGTTCGGTGGCCAGGTGTCGGTTCCTCTGGTGCTGCGAGCCTCGGACGGTATCCTCCGGTCGTCGGCCGGGCAGCACTCATCCAGCCTGGAAGGACTGTTCACCCACCTGCCCGGATTGAAAGTCGTCGCCCCTTCCAATCCGGCCGACGCCAAGGGGTTGCTGAGAACAGCCATCGCCGACGACGATCCGGTCGTGTATCTGGAAAACAAACGGATCACTTCCAAGCGAGGGCCTACCCCCACGGGTGACTATTCGGTACCCCTCGGCGCCGCCGCGGTCCGGCGTAGCGGTTCAGACCTGACAATCATCACCTACTCGGCCATGGTTCTGGAGGCCGAGAAGGCATGCCGACGGCTGGCGGCCGAGGGAATCGACACCGAACTGATCGACCTTCGTTCTCTCGTCCCGCTCGACCTGGCGACGGTAGTGGCGTCGGCGCGCAAGACCGGTCGGGTGGTCATCGCCCATGAAGCCTGGACATTCGGAGGATTCGGCGCAGAGCTGGCCGCCTTGATCACCAGCCACGCCTTCGACCGCCTCCTCGCCGCGCCGGTGCGGGTGGGAGCGGCTCAAGCGCCCATCCCGTTCAGCCCCCCGCTGGAACGAGCGGTCGTCCCGGGCGCCGAGGAGATCGTGAGGGCTGCCGAACGCCTTATCGAATCCTGATCAGGCTTGATCCGGATCGGCCGGATCGGCCGGCAGCCATTCGACCTTTCTCGGTCCAGTCATACGATGAAAGGCTATGGCCAGGTCCGAGGAGGATGAACCGGGCCCGGCGTGCGCTCGACCGGGGAGTCGAAAGGTGTAGGTTCCCGGTCCACACCGGTAGGTTCGTTCCGAACCGGCCTCGCCGCCCGCCCCGATCTCCCGATTGCCCGACCGCTCGGTAACCACGAACTCGCCTTCGAGGACAAACACCTCCTCCGGTGACTCATGTAGATGCCAAGGCCCGTCCTCGTTGCGCCATTCGCGAGCCCCGGCCAGCCAGGTGGTGCTGTCCGGGCCGGAGGCGAGGAACCGAACGTAGCGTCCCGGGAGCTCGGGAACGAGGCGCCAGGCAGACCCGGTGGAGCGTCCCACAACCGGCTTGGACAGGAGACCGCCAACCGAGGTGTCGTAACGAACCGGCGCCGAGGTCATCACCAGGGCCAGGGTTGGTTCCACCGCCCGAATCCCGGAAATCACCTCACCCGTCTTGACCGCCACATAGTCGTATGGGCCGACCCTTTCACCGGCTACGACCAATCCACCTTTGACGACGAACACTTCAAGATCGGCGGAGAAGGCGCCTGCCACCCCCGAACCCCAGCCGGCCGGCATTCGGGCCAGCCGGGTAGCGGGGCCGGAAGGGTCCTTAGAGAGGATGCGAGCGTCCAACCTGCCTTCGCAACCGGCGATGGTCATGGCGCGGCTCGGCAGGTCACCTTCCGTCACGGCCCGCAGTGAACGGCGGCGACGGTCGAGGAGAGCAGGATCGCTTACCGGGTCGCTCATATCCGCATTGGTTCCGTTGCCCCGTCAGCCCTGATTGTTCATGATTGTCCACACAAGTCTATGCTGCCACCTCAAGCCCACAATCACTACCGGCCCATAATTCACACATGCGGAACTTCGGTAGGTGGGAACCACTCTCAATATTGCGAAGGACTGCAATAACGTCTTATCGCTGTATAGTATGTGGGGCAAAACTGATCGCATGGTACATCATCGCATGCGCGAGGGCCGGACGGCGAGCGAGAGATACAGTAGATACATATGCATGATGATATGAATCCGGACACGGGTGGCCATCCTCACGCGGATAGGGACGTCCATTCGTCGGATGCTCCGGAACCGCATGCGAACGCTCATGGGCATGGCCATGGTCACCATGGCGCGGACAATCCTCCTCGTCATGATCACACCCACTCCGAACATCACCACGGACACGAAGGTTCCGACCCGCATTCCCACGACCATCACGGTCACGGTCACCCTCATCCGGATCAGTCCTCCACCTGGGCAGGGCGCCTGCGTCACGGGCTGAGCGATCTCTTCGGTATGCACTCGCATGATCACTCCGAATCGATCGACGATGCTCTGCAATCGAGCGAAACCGGAATGCGAGCGCTGAAGATATCGTTTGGCGTACTGATGGGAACGGCGATTCTCCAGGCCGCTATCGTATGGTTCACCGGGTCGGTCGCCCTGCTGTCGGATACGATTCACAATTTCTCCGACGCCTTGACCGCGGTTCCGCTGTTTATCGCCTTCAGGCTGGGAAGACGAACAGCTACCCGCCGGTATACCTACGGATACAAGCGAGCAGAGGACCTGGCCGGCCTGTTCATAGTGTTGATGATCCTTTTGTCGGCCATCCTTGCCATATGGGAGTCTGTCGAACGTCTCTTGAACCCCCGAGAGATACGTTATGTAGGGGTTTTGTTCGCCGCCGGGGTGATCGGGTTCATAGGTAACGAGTTGGTGGCCTTGTACCGTATTCGGGTGGGTAAGCGGATCGGCTCGGCCGCCTTGGTGACAGACGGGTATCACGCCCGGGTGGACGGACTGACATCTCTCGCCGTGGCGGTCGGAGCGGTGTTCGTATGGTTTGGTTTCGAGACGGCGGATCCGATCGTAGGTATCGGGGTTGGAATCCTGATCCTGCGGGTTCTCTGGAGCGCTCTCAAGGAAATCTACGGGCGCGTCATGGACGCGGTGGATCCGGTGCTGGTGGATCAAATCGAGCGCTCGGCCCGGTCTGTTCCCGGAGTCGACATCGTGACAGGATGCCGGGTCCGGTGGATGGGACACCGACTTCATACGGACCTGGCGATCGGGGTGCAGGCAACCATGGCGGTAGCGGAAGGTCACGCCTTGGGCGAGCAGGTAAAACAGCGCCTAAGGAACGACATCCGATTCCTCGAGACCGTGCTGGTACACCTTGACGCGGTTGATATCGATGGAAACCTGACCAGTCACAGAGTATCCGCAACGGACAGGTCTCGGTCTGGTAGGGACGGGAAACCCGGGTAGCCCCGGCGCCGTTGTCAGGCTATTGGTCGATCATCGTCCAGGACAGGCTACGGGTGCGGATGATCGAACTCATCGGGACAATCGCGGCAGTAACCGAGGTAAGCGAAGTGGTGAGGCACCGGTCGAAACCCGTACTTCTCCCTGAGCAGATCGTACAGGGGAGCGAAATCGGACTCCGGTATCTCGATGGTGACGCCGCATCCTTCACAGACCAGGTGCTCGTGGGAGTGGTCGATGGTCAGGTGCCACATACTCGGTTGACCGCTTCCTAGGTTGATCAGATGAACCAACCCGATCCGGGCCAACTCATCGAGGGTGCGATAGACCGTTGAGGTATCCACATGTCCGGCCGACTTCGAAGCGCGCTCGGCGATCATCGAGGCGCTCAGGAATACTTCCTCACTCTCGGCGAGCACGCGACATATCAACCGCCTGGGAAGGGTAAGTCGTAGACCTGCCTTATGAATGGTTCGGATCAACAGTTCTTCGGAGAGGTTACCGGCCATCTCCTTATATGTTAATCCTCATCCATGGCCCGCCGCCCGGACCGGCGGCGTTCGGGCATGCTCGGCGCCCCGGCTACTGAGGCTGGACTCACTCGAAGGTATAGGCGTCCTCCCCGACCCATTTGACAATCAGTTGGTTGAGCGTGCCGTCATCCTTCATCGAGGTCAGAGCCTCATCGAGTTTCGCCTTCAGGTCGCTGCCCTTGCGAACCCCGATTCCGAGACCTCCACCCACGGACAAGGGCGGTCCCACAATCTCCAGCTTCCCCTGATGCTGATCGACCTTCTGTACCCCGAAGCCGTGATCCACCAAAACCGTATCAACCCGTCCGCTAAGGATTGCCTCCACCGGATCTTCTGCTATGTCCAACGACGCGAACGGGATTCCCGACTCGCTCAGGTAGTCCGAATAGACGGTGTTCGCTCCGGCGCCGATCACGCCGTCCACCGCCGCATCGCCGGCGCCGGCCTTCGCCAGATATACGGAAGGCGCCGGAGGATAGTAGGACCGGGTGAAATCGATAATCTCCGCCCGGCCGGCCGTGATTGTCATTCCAGCCAGAATCACGTCGAACTCACCCGCAACAAGGTCCGGAATCATCGATTCCCAGTCGTTGAGGACCCACTCACAATCGAGACGAGCGCGTGAACATAGCTCATCCCCGAGTTCACGTTCGAGACCGTCGATCTCGCCGTCTTCGTTGATGAAGTCGAAGGGGTGATAGGTTCCGAGAGTGGCTATTCTGATCGGGCTTTCACCGCCACAGGCAATAGCGATGACCAGCGCCACGCCGAACAGGAATGCTCGGAATGTGAAAGAAGGCCGACGACCGGTCATAGATCAGTGCGCTCCGTTTCTGCGATCCGATCCGGTGGCTGAAGGAGGGATGCACGCGGAACATATCGGCGTCGTATTTGCCTCCCTAAGAGGGCATTGCATCTCAGGTCGGCCAAGAGTCTTTCTTCCTATCCCAGTCCATGTGCTATCCACGCCACGGTAATCGGGGTAACCGCTTTTCCCGGTCGATGAACGGCAACGAGACGACGGTAGCCTCATACTCCGAACCCTCACCATCGAGCAGGGTAACCCTCCTACCCGACCAGCCGCCGACGCGATAAGGTTTGTCGAACCTCACGTAACCGACTCCGAGCGACAGGGTGGGTGACCATGTACCGATCGTTACGGACCCAACCCGTTCACCCTCGTCGTGAACGTGCATTCCGGCTTGCGGTGAAATGTCGCGGCACTTCAGCCCAAAGAGGAGTTGGACCCTATCGGCGCCTTCCAGGGCTTCCTGTCCGATGAACCCGTCCTTACCTCGTCTTACGAATTGCCCCAGGCCCGCGCCGAATGGTGTCAGATTCGCTGAGATGTCGGTTCCGTTATCGAGGATTCCGGCCTCGATACGGCGAATGCCCATGGACAGCCCCGAACTGAACTCCATACCGAACTCCTCGCCGGTGTCGAACAGATGGTCCCAGAGAGCGTCATGATCGGTAGGTTCAGGGCCGCTGTTGCAGTAGATCTCGATTCCGACCTCGCCCGTCCATCCGGTCCGCGAAACCCAGAGCGTCTGGCCGCCTATATCGAAGTATCCGGCGTGGAAGTACTTGAATCCATCGGATAGGGTTCCGCCGATGGCTGCGTTCAACACGTCGAGTGACTTGGGTCCTTGGATCTGCAAGACCCTTGAATCGGGATCGGTGACGGCCACATCGAGTCCCGCCGCATGGGCCTGTAACCAGGAAACGAACTCCCCATTCGCCTTGACGTACCAAAAACGGTCGGATGCGAGCCGCATGACCACCCCGTCCATGAGTACGGCGCCGTCATGTTTGCAGGCTATACCGTACCGGCAGCGCCCCTCCGTGAGGTTATCCACCCGGCACGCCAGGACCCGCTCCAGGAGTGTCACGGCGTCGGGCCCTTCGATTGCGATCGGCTGCTCCGGTACGTCGTACAGCAGGACACCCCTGTGTAGCTTCCAGTAGTTCGGAACCGGATCTTCGTCGGGAGTCGCCTTTATCGGATACAGGCGGCCACAATATAGTCCGAACACCGTCTTGTCGGTCACATAGCGATGAGCGAACGGGGATTGATGAATCCGGTAGGCACTCAGGCGAACGGTATCAAGGGACCCGATATAGAACTGCCGGTCGAGAATCATCCATTCCTCACTCTTCTGGGACCGAACGGGTTCACGATGATAGCGAGCGGTATCGCTCGGACGGAAGACTTGATCCGATGGGGTTGGTCACGCCTGGAGGTGCGACGGCCGACAATCTACTTGCCGACTCCATTGACCGCCTTAAGAAGACCCTTCATCGAGGTACCGGATAAGATGACCCTCAGCAGTGTTTCCTAGCCGGGAGGAGCAAGTGGTCGGCTATGCCTCGGTATGACTACGACCTCGTAGTAATCGGATCGGGTCCGGCGGGTCAACGGGCGGCTATCCAGGCCTCGAAACTGGGGAAGCATGTGGTCGTGGTGGAACGCGAACCCCAAGTAGGGGGAATCAACGTCACCGCCGGGACGGTCAGCAAGACGATGCGTGACGCCGCCCTGTATCTGACCGGATACCGGGAACGGAATTTCTACGGCGAATCCTATGCCGTGAAGGACAACATCACCATGAG
This sequence comes from uncultured Acidimicrobiia bacterium, assembly GCA_964516495.1. Lineage (GTDB taxonomy): Bacteria > Actinomycetota > Acidimicrobiia > Spongiisociales > Spongiisociaceae > JAPPFW01. Next base: position 16,099 of record CAZEZF010000008.1, read on the forward strand.
CGACCTCATGGTGAGGACCCGCTATGTGATGCATCAGCAAGCGGATATCCTGCGCAGCCATCTGGCTAAGAACCGGGTTGAAGTGATCACCGCGGAAGGGTCATTCGTAGACCGTCACACCATTAACCTCTCATCCCACGACGGGAAGTCCAATCGAACGGTAACCACCGACAAGGTGATCATCGCGGTGGGCACCTACTCCACCACTCCTCCCGTTGTGTATGCGGACGGCAAGATGATATTCGTCAGCGACTTTATTCTCGGCCTCGACAAGTTACCCCGCACGTTGAGCATTGTGGGCGCCGGAGCTATCGGACTGGAGTACTGCAGTACGTTTGCCGCGCTGGGTATCCGGGTAACCCTGGTGGACCGTAATCAGCGACTCCTTACCTTTGCTGATGAAGAACTGGCCGACGCTCTGGCGTTCCACCTACGCCAACGAGGCGTGACCCTCCGCCTGCGGGAAGTGGTTCACGACATCGAGTATCTGGCGGACGAACGAGGTCCGCGCGTGAAGGTCAAACTCGACAGCGGAAAACAGATTATCAGTGAAGCGGTCATGTACTGCGTGGGTCGCACCGGTGATACAGACCCTCTCAACCTGGCCGCGATCGGACTGGAAGCCGATCAGCGCCGCCGTTTGACCGTCGACAAGAACTGCCAGACCGAAGTCGAAGGGGTGTATGCGGTGGGAGGCGTGGTCGGTTTTCCCGATCTGGTGTCTACCTCACGAATGCAGGGTCGTCTCGCTGCTCGTCACGCCTTCGGCGCGCCATGTGACATATATCAAAACCTGCTGCCATACACTATCAAGACCATTCCCGAGGTGGCCATGGTCGGCAAGACCGAGACGGAGTTGACCGAACAGGGTATTCCGTATGAGGTCGGCAAAGCGTTGTATCGAGATAGCGAAAGCAGCATGGTTAAGGGGGATAACACCGGATTCCTGAAGTTGCTCTTCCACCTCGAAACCAAGGAGTTGCTCGGGGTCCACATCATCGGGGACGAAGCCGCCGAGTTGATCCATATCGGCCAAGCGGTGATCGCCCACGGAGGAACGATCGACTACTTCTTGGAGGCGGTGATCGGATACCCCACGTTGGCGGAGTGCTACACCACCGCCGCCCTAGACGGCATGACGCGCCTAGGACTGTAGATCAGTAGGACTGTAGATCAGCGAACCAACGCGGCCCGTGCCGACACAACGAACCTCATCATTCCCTGATACGCCGACCACTTCATGGAGCGCCTGGTGAATCACGGGTTCGCCGGATACCCTGGTAGCCACATTCGCTCAAGACGGAGTCACAATCGGGTCGGCGGTCCGATCATCGGATATGTGTGCCGGCGCCATCAACCTTCCTTCAGAGGTAGTACGAGTCCACCCGGACCATCGCCACCGGCAAGCCGCGACGTACCGCAGCATAACGCTCAAGGATACGGATCAAGTTTAGATGCCGGAGAGACCCCACGGAGGAGCGGTTTGGTTTCAACCGGAAGGGGACAGAGAAGCGCCGACAACGTACCCGGACCAGGCTCCTGGAGCTGAACCGGCGGCCTACACAACCGTATATGTGACAACCACCGTGAGCAGGATCACACCATGGAACCAGACGAGAGTACGGGAAACCGTGGATGAGAACCATGTCATCGAGGCATCCCGATCAAGCGCCGGTCGCCCTACATCCATCGAATAGTCGATGGATGATTCGTCCTCGTTCCGTACCTGATCGTAGAGAACGCGGAACAGCCGCTCCTGCCATAGGAAATACCCGTCCAGGCCCCAGAATGCGACCACGGGTAGAAAAGCCACCAGCAAGACCGCGTTCTCCGAACCGGAGACTCCCAGGGCCAGCAACGCGGACACCAGTAGAACACTCCATCCCTTCAGCAGGAAGGAGTTCTGTCCCAGTCGGCTCACGATCCCTTGGATCATGGCGAGATGAGCTTGCTTATCGCCGCTCATCTGAGAATCCTACTACCTTCGCGTATGGGCCTGGCCCGGTAATGGCAACTCAACTTCATCACCGAAATGTGGCGTCATACCGGCGACCGGAACCTTGAAACAAAACCCTGTTTGGCGGTATACATTGATCCAAGATGGCTGATGCGCATCTAAACCCCGCTGTCTTACGCTGGGCTGCCGAAAGAGCCGGAGTCGAGGCTGCCGACCTGTCAAAGACATTCAGGAAGCATCCTGAAGCGATTCAGAGATGGTTTGAGGGCTCGTCGAAACCTACCTTCCGCCAGGCACAGACCCTGGCGACGCGTCTACGCGTTCCATTCGGCTACCTTTTCCTCGCACAACCTCCCGACGATCACCTACCCATCCGGGACTTTCGGAGGATGGGTACCGCGCAAAACAGGAAGCCGACGATCGATCTCCGAGACGTAGTGGCCGATGTCTTGCTAAAGCAGGATTGGTACTGGGACTTCAGGACTACACAGCGGGAGACGCCGGTACCCTGGGTCGGGCGGTTCTCGCCAGGCGCCGACGTCACGGATGTCGCCGATGACATTCGGCGGGCCCTTGATTTCGAGAACGAGGTTCGCGCTCAGGATCGAGCCCGGTTTCTCAAGACTTTCGTCGCTCAGGCTGAGAGGCAAGGCATCCTGGTGATGCGAAACGGAATCGTCCGCCAATCCACGAACCGTGTTCTTAAGGTCGAGGAGTTCCGAGGGTTCTCGTTGGCCGATCCTATGGCCCCCGTCATCTTCATAAACAACGCTGACAGCAGCGCCGCCCAGATCTTCACTTTGGCACACGAATTGGTGCATATATGGATCGGAGAAGGCGGTGTGTCCGATGCGGACCCAACGATTGAACAGGAAGGCGGCAACGATATCGAGGCCTTCTGCAACGAAGCGGCAGGAGAGTTGCTTCTCCCCTGGCCGAGACTGGGATCCTTGTGGAGTCACAGATCCGAACCTATGACCACCTGGATCAGGAAAGTGTCCAAGGTATTCCAGGTCTCGACGGTCATGGTGGCTCGCCAACTTTGGACGCACGGCGCTATCAGTCGTACGGAGTTCTTCGAGTTCTATACCTCGGAGCGGGCAAACTGGCGTTCTGAAAAGGCTTCCGGTTCGGGAGGCGATTACTACCGGATGACGCCCATCCGCAACAGTCGCCTCCTGACGGAAACACTCCTGGAAAGCGTGGCAGCGTCGCAGACCTCGATCAGGGAAGCATCGCGGTTGCTAGGGGTTAAGCCCGCAAACCTACCTGAACTTCGAGCATCTATGGATATATGATGATGCGTCTTCTAGACACGAACGTATTCATCACGGCCAAGAATCTGTACTACGCGCTAGATCTGGTTCCGGCTTTCTGGTCATGGTTGGAAGAACAAGCCCATGCCGAAAACCTAGCATCCACAGATCTGGTTTATCAAGAATTGAAGGACGGCGGAGACGACCTTGCCGACTGGGTAAAGAAGCGACGAAACCTGATGTTCCGCGTAAAGTCACACTCACCTGAGATAGCTTGTTATGTAGGCTCGATTTCCGAATGGGCACAATCGAACAACTATTCGAGTCACGCTATTGCGCACTTCCTGGGATGCGCTGATCCGTTCCTGATCGCCGCTGCTGCCAACTTGGGAGGCGTTGTTGTGACGCAGGAGATCCCTTCTGGATCACAACGGCGAATAAAGATACCCAACGTCTGTAGAGCGAATGGGGGTTCCTTACGAGAACACCTTCCAAATGATGCGTGAACTAGGAGCGAGGTTCACCTAACCGAATCGTGTTATCCAATCCGCTCGGGAGATCATTGGATGCTAGCTCTTCTTGGCGACCTTCGTATAACGACGAACGGCTAACGGAGCGAAGATAGCGATGATGATCCCGGCCCAGATTATGGAGTAGATGACCGGGTTCTGAAGAGGCCAGACCGTCGGCGCCGGTGTCCCGGGAGGTATGTTGCCGAACAATGTTCGGGTCGCGTGGGCGAGCGACGAGATCGGATTCCATTCGGCGAACACCCTCAACACCGTAGGCAGGTTCTCGGAAGGAACGAAGGTATTGGCTATGAACGTAATCGGGAAGATCACCATAAACGATGCGTTGTTCAGTACCTCCACGCTCGGAACCATTAGGCCTACAAGGGCCATCATCCACGAGATCGAATAGGCGAACAACAGCAACAGGCCGAACCCGATCACTGCATCGAGGAGACTCCCCCGTATTCTCCAACCTACCAGCAGGCCGGTGAGGGCCATTATAAAAAGCGTTATAACGTTGTATAGAACGTCACTGGCAGTACGGCCCATCACCACCGCCGCTCGGGACATCGGCAGGGAACGGAACCGGTCAATTATACCCTTCTGCATGTCGTCGGCCAGTCCGGCGCCGGTGAAAGTAGCGCCGAAAACGACTGTTTGGGCGAATATTCCCGCCATCAGGAACTCCCGATAGGAGCCTCCGGGAATCTGGATAGCGCTTCCGAACACATAGGCGAACAAGAGGACGAACATGATCGGTGACAGAAGGACGAAGACCAGGATGTCGGGAACGCGTTTGAGCTTGATGAGGTTCCGCTTGGCGATTACCAAACTATCGTTGAGCGCGTGGATTGCGTTCATGCCGATCCTCCTCTCCGAGAGGTGGATTTGAATTCTTCCCCGTCGACCTGGGTGACGTTACCCGTCAGCACGAGAAACACATCGTCGAGAGTAGGACGACGCAAGACGACATCGCTGACCTGTACATCCGTCGATTCGAGATCGGCCAACACCCGGGCCAGGACCGGCGCCCCTCCCGAAACCGGCGCCACTATCACTCTGGGCCGTTCATCGTCCTGTAGTTCGCCTACCGCCACCCTCTGTAGGATTTCACGGGCCGCCGGAAGATACCCCGCATCGGTTACTTTCACCTCGAGACGTTCGCCGCCCACCAGATCCTTCAACTCGTCGGAGGTTCCTTGCGCTATCGCCTTTCCGTGATCTATCACCAGAACATCATCGGCCAGGCGATCGGCCTCTTCCAAGTATTGGGTGGTAAGAAGGAGGGTGGCGCCGCGCTTCACTAGATCACGGATAATCCGCCATAGTTCCTGACGGCTGGGTAAGTCCAAACCGGTGGTCGGCTCATCCAGGAACAACACCGGTGACTCGGCTACCAGCGCTCCGGCCAGATCCAACCGGCGGCGCATCCCACCAGAGTATGTCTTGACCGGACGATCAGCGGCGTCGGTGAGTTCAAAGCGTTCCAGAAGCTCTCGGGCCCGGGTCTTGGAACGTGAACGGCCCAGCCGATACAGGCGACCGATCATGTCGAGATTCTCGAACCCGGTGAGATGTTCGTCGACCGCGGCGTACTGGCCGGAGAGGCCGATCAACTTTCGCACCTCGGCCGGATCGGTCAACACATCAATCCCGGCGACCGACGCTGAACCCTCATCAGGTTCGATGAGGGTGGTAAGAATCGACACAGCGGTCGTCTTGCCTGCCCCGTTAGGCCCCAGGAGGGCAACGATGCTCCCCTCACGAACCGAAAGATCCAAACCGTCCAGCGCAACTACGTCGCCATAGCGCTTGACCAGTCCGCTAGCTTCAATGATGTTCCGGGCGTTTGCCACTATCTACTATCCCATCGTCGTTCGCGCAAGGCTCATCAGAGGTTTGTCCGGGTTCCGGCGCCGATACGCATCGGCTCGATGCTCGTGCGAGATACCACTCTAGATGGTTCCCAGGACTACCAGCAAAGCCTGGGATCGATGGGGAAGGGCGTTGAATCAGGTGCCCGGCGTCGGGCCGACCGGGAAACGCGGACCCTCATACGAAGGCACTGTGTGGAATCCTTAAGCCGTTCGATTAGGCTACCCTAACGCTAGAGGCCGGGTATCTATGATTCGTGTACTTCGGCTGTAGTTAGGACCACCGACCGAGAACCCTTATGTCATACCTGAAAGCAACCGACATCACCAAGCGATTCGCTGGGGTCACCGCGCTGGACGGGGTGAATCTTGCCATGGATAAAGGTGAGTCATTGGCGCTGCTAGGACCGAGCGGGTGTGGCAAAACGACCTTGCTGCGAGTACTGGCAGGCTTGGAAGAAGCAGATGAGGGCCGCGTGATGGTGGCAGGTAGGGTGTTAGCCGACGCCTCGACCTTCGTCCCTCCCGAACGAAGGCGGATCGGGATGGTCTTTCAGGACTGGGCTCTGTTCCCACACTTGACGGTGGCCGGGAACGCCTCGTTCGGGCTCGACCGGAACACCATAAGCCACGGCCGGGTTGCGGAGACCTTGGAGTTGGTCGGTCTTGCGCACCTCGCTGATCGATATCCGCATGAGCTTTCCGGCGGCCAGGCGCAACGGGTCGCCATCGCTCGGGCGCTAGCCCCCCGACCCAGGGTGTTGCTGTTCGACGAACCGTTCTCGAATCTCGATGCGGGACTCCGGTCTCAGGTTCGCTCCGATGTGGCGGCTCTAATGCGCGAGATGGGCATGACATCGATCTTCGTTACCCACGACCAGGAAGAGTCTTTTGTGGTGGGTGATCGTGTGGCGGTGATGCGCGACGGCGTGGTTGCCCAGGTCGGTAAACCGTCCGACGTCTACCACCATCCTGTGTCCCCATGGGTTGCGTCGTTCTTGGGCGAAGCCAACGTACTCACGGGAATGGCGACCAACGGACATGCCACCACCCTGGTGGGGGATGTGCGTCTCCTCGAACCGAAGAAGGGTTTGTGCCGGGTTATCGTTCGTCCCGAACACCTGACCGTCGATCACGGTAACGGCGCTGTGATCTCATCTGTGGAGTTCTACGGGCATGACACTTCCTACCGGATGGCGATAAACGGAGCGACCATAGTCGTGCGGGCGATAGCTGCTCCCGCGTTCTCCCCGGGCGACCGTGTTTCGGTGTCCTATTCAGGTCCACCGGCCGTAGCCTTCGAGAGTTGAGGCGATCACCGCCGACTGCTAAACCTGAATCCGCCGACGACCTTTCCGGGTAAGTGTGGCTCCCAACACTCGATTCGGATAAACGAGTAGAAGGTGTGGACCCACTCGAAGCATTCCGATGCGCTTCGCTCCTTGACATCGGTCCTTGACTTCTGAATCTGAACTAGTTCAGGTATTTTGGCAGGGATGGAAATGGTAGAGCACACCTTCTCGGAGTTCTTACGACATCCGAAGGATGTGGTAGCCGAGTTGGCTGAGGGCGATGTGCTGCTACGGCGGCGCAACGCACCCACGCTCCGTTTGAGTCGGGCGGACCGTGAGGAAGACCGCTCGGAAGCAATCAGCGCTCTTACCCGACTGCTTCGCAACCTTGCGACGCACAGCCCTGTTGCCTTGAACGCAGCGGTGGAAGACGCTTTCGCTTGGACATGGTTCCTCCCCCAACCGGATAGGGAGGTCTTCGTTGAAGAATTGACCAGGATGCTGCTCGGCGCGGCAGCGGTGGGCAGTTACTATCCGGTGACCCAGTTGATCAGTGAGTGGAAAGCCACTGCTGAGATCCATGCCGATCCCGGACTCGCCAGTCGGCTCGGTAAGCCGCTGGAAGCGAGCGGGGACACCGTTCCAACCCCCGCCGACTGAGGTAGCGCCGAAACGGCGAGAACGTGTTGCTCCACCGCCGTCGGCTCACGGTTGGGACATCCGCTACGCAAACAGCAGGGCTTGTCAAGGGATGGGAGCTAATCTGTGCTGCGGCCCCGACGCCGCCTGGCTGCTCTGCGCCGCCCTAGCCCACAACCTCTACCGGCAGAGCCATCCTCGGACAACCCCGGCCGACCGCCCAACTCGGCCACGGGCGACTCCGACCGTGCATTGACCGGAACCGTTATCCGCGCCTCGAATAGATGCGCCTATTACCGTCGATTTGGTCTACTCCCCCTCGTCGGTTCTCGATCCGAGTTCCTGTTCGATAAGAGCCAAACCTACCTCGTTGTCGGCCACGCGCTGTAACCGTTCACATATCCCCCCCACCAGGGATTCCTCCTCGATCTGTTCGTTCAGGAAGCCCTGCAGGAAGGGCAGGCTGTCGAGGTCCCCCAGGTCATCGGCGAGTCGGTACAGACTACGGATACGCCTGCTCATCCGCTGCTCGCTGCGTAACGCCTCCTCAAAAACGTGAAGCGGGCTATCGAATTTGCTGACCGGACCATCGATAGCGCCGATCTCGACCTGCCCGTCCCGCGCCAGAACGAAATCGATGAACATCTGAGCGTGTTCTCTTTCCTCGGCCGACTGGGTGCTCATCCAGCGGGCCATGCCGGGCCTATCGTCGGCTTCGAAGTGAGCCGCCATCTGAAGGTAGGCGAGCGAAGCAGCCAACTCGTGGGTGAGCTGCTCATTGAGTGCGCTTTCCATCCGCTCGGTGAGGGCCATCAAATGCTCCTGTTAGTCCTGCAACTACTCTTCCGAGTCTAGCTCTGATTCGTCATGCACCAGACACCCCGATGCAGAAACGCCACGTCAAGCACAGCATCGTGGGGTGTCCCGGCGTTCACCTTCGGGTGACGGGGGCGCCTCGCCCGGGCGAGGCCGCCAAACAGCTATCCTCCCAGGTCAGAGAGTTCATTGCATCTCCCTCTGTTACCTATAAAACCCGTGCATGAAAATTGGGGCTGATTGAGGATGTAGCCCTGTTCATTCCAACCTCGACAAGCCTGGTTCTTGTAGGTACAGATCGCCGGAACCGGGTGCAGGCTGTTCGGTCCGGACCCCTTCCAACCCCCGAGCGGTTGGGTGTCGGCTATCGGCAAAGGCCTTGATCGCAACCGTGAGCCAGGGGCGTTCCAGCGGTCGATCGGAGCGCGGTACGGGCGTATCATGACTTCGGATAGCCTTGACAAGCAACCGGTAGACATGGCAGGATTCCTATCGGAAACGCGCTCATCAAGAGCGGTGGAGGGACAGGCCCTGGGAAACCGCGGCAACCGATCTGTTCGGTGCCAATGCCTGATCGATGAGAGCAAGCCAACGGCGGGTATGTCTTCTCCGCGGTCGGCGCTCCTCGTGAGCGCGTAGCTGACGACGAGAGGACCGATCATGTTCCACCCGGACTTACGCCGCTTCCGTTCGCCACCCCTCTACGTTCCCCCATGGACATCCGAATGTCCCAGCTCTCAGGTGGATAGTTCGAACTCTCGCGTTCGTCCCAGGGAAAGCCGCCCACCCGGGAGCTGAATCGGCGATACCAACCATACGACTTCCAACACCTTCCGGTGTCAGGAACCTGCCCAAGGATGAGAGGCAAACATGACGACACAAACCGAACAATTGCTGAACGATGTAGACATCGCCGCGGTCGGCGCGCTGGTCGAAGCCGTTCAGGAAAACCCTGATAATGGTCAAACCGAGTGGCAAGCGACCGTGAATTGGAAAGGGGCCTTCCGCTCGGAGGTATCGATCCGAGACTTCGATCCCATTCCTTCCGACGAGCCTGCCGGTCTCGGTGGCTCCGACACTGCTCCCAATCCCGTGGAACAGGTGCTCGGCGCGCTCGGAAACTGCTTGGCCGTGGGATACGCAGCCAACGCCACCGCCGCCGGTGTAGAGATAAGCGACCTTCGGATCGAACTCAGCGGTGATCTGGACTTGCAGACCTTCCTCGGCCTCAAGCCCGGTCATGCCGGATACGGAGGCCTGTCGGTCAAGGTCCATCTCGATTCGGACGCTACTGATGAGCAGCTCGCCGCTCTTCACGACAAGGTGGTCAAGACCTCCCCGGTCGGACACACCCTGAGCAATCCCGTGCCGGTCAACGTCGAACTGGCATAGCCCCGATATGTAGTCCTACGCGCCCCGAGATGGGCTGAACTCCGGATGATACGGGGATAGTAGGTCTGTTCGGGTTCGGGACACCGGCTGGTATCGCCTCAGCAGGTTATCGATGTCCTCGACGGCAGACGCTACCTCGGCCTCCGCTCCGGGATGATGACCCTCCACCGTGAACAGGACTTCAACGGTTTCGGGGTTGGTTGCGCTCTCGCGGCTCTGGCGCCAGCACCAGCGGCGGGCGCTCACCACATCGGCCCGATCCACAAAGATGACCTCACCGGCTTCGGGTGGAGCTACCCGACCACTACCCAGATCGGTGAAGGTCTCGGCGCCGTGAGCGAAACGCACCATGGTGGAACCGCACACTCGCGACTGGTCCAGGGCCGCCACCGGGAGTCGATACCGTATGGACACCAGGTTGGCAATGTCAACCAGTTGGTTGATAGATGGTATGTCACCCCGCTTGGTAAGGCGCCTGAGCAAAGCCTCGGCGGCATTGCGGTACTGGGTCGGTTTGACTCCGAAACCCGAGAAGACTTTACGCCACGCGGCTATGGAGGGTATGGCGGCAAGTGAATCCTCGCCGATCTCGGAACGTGTCGTCTTCTGCTGATTGGTGAACTCATGCCGCAGTTCACTCTCGCCGGGGCCATTGGAAAGAGATACGGCATGCACCAATCCGGCGCGGATGGTTGAAAACCGGTCGAGTATCTCAGGATGGTAGGTGAACACTGTTTCGGAATCCTACCGGGCTTGTAGGTAGCAGTGTAAAGTTAGCGCAGGCCGCGGACGAACGGCCTGGCCATTCCCCCGGGTTGGCGAAAGTGTTTGGTAATGGAGTACATCACGATCAGGGTAAGCACGTAGGGAAGAGCTGCCAGCAGTTGGGCGTTGATCTGGTAACCGAGAACGGGTACCGCTAGGCGGAGAGCGTCGGCCAATCCGAAAACGAGTGCGCCCAGCAGGGTCCCCCGGAGGGTCCACCCGCCGAAGTAGACGGCGGCAATAGCAATGAACCCTCGCCCTCCAACCGCTCCCGGATGGAAACTACCGACCTGACCCAGGACCAGGAATGCTCCACCCAGACCGGCGAGCAGTCCTCCGAAGTAGATGGCCTGGCGTCTCCGTTTGTTCACACGCACTCCCGAAACATCCGCCGCCTGAGGGTTTTCGCCGACAGCTCGCAGCTCGAGACCCCATCGCGTGCGGTATAGGAGCCACCAAGTGACCGGAATCAACGGAAAGAGCAGGTAGGTCGGCCAGGTTTGTCCGAACATGGCGGGTCCGATCAACGGGACCTTGGAAAGGATCGGAATCTCCAGGATGGCGGCTCGATTCGGAACCGGATCGATGATGGCGTTCAAGTAGCCGACCAATCCAAGCACCAGGATATTCAACGTTATCCCCACCACGAACTGGTCGGCCAGCAAACGATGGCTCATGTTCGCCTGAACGAGGGCCACCAACACCCCGGTTGCCGCTCCTAGCAACAGGCCCGCCCATACCGAGCCGATCACACTCGAAGTGATCGCCGCCCCGAAAGCACCCGCCAGAAGCGAGCCTTCGACCGAGATGTTTATGGTCCCGGCCTTCTCGGCGACAAGTTCTCCCAGCGCGGCGAAGGCCAGGAAGGCGCTTAGACGGACGGCGCTTCCGTATATCGTCGGGTTGGAGATGACATCCAACGATGCTTCCAGGAGACCGGCCACCTCAACTCTCCCGGTAGGTTCCCGGTATTGCCCTCCGCCGTTCTACCAGGAAGCGCACCGCCGGCGGTATGAGCAAGGCAAGCACCAGCAAGGCCTGGACGACATCGACGACCTTGCGGTCCACTCCGGCGCCGGCCAGGAACCCCGAACCTGCCCTGAGGCCGGCGAAGACCAGAGCCACCGGAATGCACAGCAGCGGATTGTTGCGGGCCACGAGAGCGACCAGGAGGCCTTGCCATCCGATTTCCGTGGAGAAACCGGATGTGAGTCGCCCACTCGAGGCGCCGCCCGCCAACATGATCGAGCCTGCCAAGCCCGCAAACGCTCCGGATACGAACAGGGCCGCACTCCCGGCCTTTTCAACCGCCACCCCCGCCTGCCGGGCAACGTTCGGACTGTGTCCCAGCAACCGCAGCTTGAACCCGGCCACGCTTCTGGCCAGGAGGAATGCCACGAGAACGGCCGCGCCAAGCGATATAACCAGTCCGACATGAAACTCGTTACCGAAGACACTGATCATCGGAAGGCGGACAGATCCGGGAAGCGGCGCGCTCGAGACGGCTTGGTTAGGACGATTCGGATCAAGATCGCGCAGGAGCCAATCAGTGGTGACCGCGAAGCCGACCACCTGGAAGGCCACGAACACTAGGAGCAGAGTGGAGATAACCTCGGGAACCCCCCGCCGGAAACGCATCCACGCCGCTATTCCTGCGTAGGCGCCACCGGCAACGCCTCCGAGCAGCAACCCTGCAACCAGGAGTAGGGGTCCGGGGCCTACCAGCTTGGCGCCGACAAAGGACATAACCGCCGCGCCCATCAACAACTGGCCTTCCTGACCGATGTTGAGGAATCCGGCCTTGACCCCTATAACCATTCCGAGGGAGACGAGCAGTATCGGAGTGGCGACGGTGAGGGTATTCCCCCAGCGACCCGGGGCGAAAACGGCGCCCTCCAGCAGGGCGCTGAACACCCTGCTCCACGAACTCCCTGTGAGTGCAACCAGGCCGGCCGAGAGAATCAAGGTCCCGCCGATGCTCACCGGATACAGCAGGACGCCGAACCGGGTATCGGTCCAGGCGGAGTGACTCGTGTGCGCCGCCTCGAGCAGCATTCGGCGATTCGTCACAAGAGTTCTTCACGTTCGTTCGCGCCGCCCATGAGAGTATTCGGAGGCTGTATACCTATCCGGTCGCCGGCCATTTCTCCGATGATCGCGCCCTGGTCGATAAGCAAGACCCTGTCCGCAAGCTCCATAATCTCGCGGAGATCAGTGGATATGAGCAGGATTGCGATTCCCCGGTCGGATGCATCGCGGAGGCGATCGGTTACATATTCGAGGGCGCCCACATCGAGTCCCCTGCTCGGCTGGTGCGCTACCACAACCTTCGGAGAGGCGGAGAGAGCGCGAGCCACCACCACCCGCTGCTGGTTTCCGCCGGATAGGTGCTTCAAGGGCGTCTCGGGGCCAGGTGTCACGATCCCGTACTCCTCGATCAGGCGTTCGGCATTACGATTGATATTCTCCGGTCTTAGCAAACCGAACCGTTTCATTCCCTTCCGAAGTGGAATCATCAGGTTCTCGGCGACGGTCATTTCCGGTACACAGCCGACGCGGCGCCGATCCGCCGGTATCACAGCCACCCCTGCTCCCACCATTGCCCCGGCGACGTCGGTCGGAATGCGTTCTCCATCGACTTCGACATGACCCTGGTCCAGCGGGAGCAAGCCGGCCAATACATCGGATAACGCCGTCTGTCCGTTCCCTTCGACGCCGGCCACCCCCACTATCTGGCCGGGCCACACCCGGATCGACAGACCGTCGAGAAGCATTCCCTGGTCATCGCTCCTGATGGATGCGTCGATGATACCCAACATGGGCCGCTCTTTCCTCGGCGAAGAATCGGCTTGGTTCGTGGCTCCCGAACTCGTAAGGGTTGGAGGAGCTTGGGTGGCGGTAACCGTTTTTAGAGACACCGGCTTACCTGCCATAGCGGTAGCCAACGAAGGCGCATCGGTCGTCCCGGTCATCATCCTGTCCACCACCCGGCCCGAACGCATGACGGTGATTCGATGCGTCGCCCGGAGTACTTCGTCGAGTTTGTGGCTTACCAGCGCCACCGCCCAGGATTCGGACCGGGCGCCCTCGGCGAGTATCTCGAACAGGTCCTCGGACTCTTTAGGTGTCAACGCCGAAGTGGGTTCATCCAACAGAATTATCCGGGGATTAAGACTCAGACACTTGATGATCTCCACACGCTGGCGTATTCCCGCAGAGAGGTTACGAACCGGCGCGTCGGCGTCTACGGCAAGCCCATAACGATCGGATATCCGGTTTATACGATCACGGGTAACAGCAGGTCCTAACCGACCAGCCTCACCCAATGCAACGTTTTCCCACACAGTGAGGGCATCGATCAGGCTGTAGTTCTGGTGAACCATGCCTATCCCCCATCCGGCCGCCTCCATCGGATCGGTGATTGCCCGGGGTTTGCCGTCGATCTTCACTATCCCGGAGTCCGGGGAGGTGAGGCCGAACATCAGGTGCATCAGGGTGGACTTCCCGGCGCCGTTCTCGCCCAGAATCCCATGTATTTCACCGGAGTGGAGAGTCAGGTCAACTTGGTCGCAGGCCAACACCTGTCCGTATCGCTTAGTGATTCCAACCAACTCCAGAACCGGCTGCACGCGGCCAGCCCCGGTGGTCATCCGATCAGAGAGAGGGATGGAATGACGGACAGCGCCTTCGACACCCGCCGTCGACGCCGTGATCGAATAGATACCGCCCGGCTAATGAAGGGCTGCCCAGCCATTGCCACTGTTCTGAGCCTCTCTACCTAAAAGCCGTATGCCTCGAACAGGATTTCGGAAATCTGGTCGTCGAAGTCTCCGGCGCCGATCCGGGTGTTCAAGTCGGCAAGCGCCGCTTCCTGGTCCGAAGTCGGTGTACAGATATGGGCGCCGACCTGCGGGTCGATACCTACCGTGAACTTGCGGGAGCCACCCTCTACGGCTGTTCCACTCAAGATCTCATTGAAGATAGGTACCAGGTAGTCACCCGCATCGTATCTGACTTCGATGTCGTACGATACGTCTTCACGTTCACAACCTTGGGACGAACCGGCGGTCATGACTATCAGGCCGTCATCGTTGGCGAGTCGGACAATCGGTATGTGGGCGCCGCCCAGGAACGGATAAACCGCGGCCATGCCTTCCGCCACTGCCGCGTTGTAGGCTTCCGTTGCTCCCGCCGTGTTGTTGAAGTCGAACGGGAAGTTGCCGGTAGGGGCGTAGATAGCGTCGAAAGACTCATCGACAAGTTTCAGACCGAACCGGAAGGCCAGGAAAGACTCCACTTCGAAGTTCAGGTCGCAACAACCCAGGAATACTGCGCGGTCGCCTTCCCGCTGCTCGAGCAGTAAGCCGGTCGCGAACCCGGCCGAAATTCCCAATTCGGCGCCGCTGTCGGTGCTTCTCATCAGTCCCGGGGTGTCTTGGTAGCCCGATCCACAGTTGCAGTACCAAAATATCCGGCCATGTTCGAGGAAAAGGTCTTCGTTGCCGTCCGCGAGATTGCTGGATCCGATAGCTATCACATCTGCGCCCTGGGCGACCACGTTCTCCAGCTCGGCGCGGGCGTCTGCCGGGTCCACAAGGTCCACTATGAGAGGCGGCTCGAATCCGGCATCCTCCGACAGGGATTCGACCTCCTCGACCAGAGCCTGGTAGTAGGAGCCATCGTCGCGCGCACCCTCGGTTACCACCGCGATCCTCACCTTGCCGTCACCATCGAAATCGGCCGGCGGTCGGTCTCCTGAAGCCGTAGCGGCTTCTGCGCTTGGTGAGGTCGCCGGAGCGCCGGTGGTATCAGTCCGATAGATGATGGGGACCGTGGTGTCGCTGGTTCCTGTGACAACATCCTGCTGGTCACTACAGGCGATTCCCACCAACATCAACACCACAAACCCGGCCGTGAGCTTCCTTCCCGTAACTGTCATGGTGTAGAAGGGTAATGGAAAAGCCCGTACAACATGGTTGGCCCACCGGCCGTCGATCCTCTACCCGGGTGGTTTGCCAATTGCCGGACGCCGATTCCGATCATCGGTTCCTCTGATATCCATGAACCGCCGAGTAAAGACGCCGAACCATATATGTGGGATCGCCGGCGCCCCAGACGTTGCGCCCAAACACTATTCCAGACGCCCCGGCTTCCACCACTTGGCGGGCGTAGGCCACCGCTTCGTCCTCGCTGTCCCGCCTCGGACCTCCGAGAACGAATAACGGTACTTCACAGTTCTCGACTACTTCAGCGAGATCCGGTGGGTTGGCCGGGGCCATGGTCTTGATTGCGTCGGCCCCGATCTCGACGCATATCCGCGCCGCCCGACCGATGTGTTCGGCATCCCATGGAACATCCCCGCCCCAACCGCCGGGAATCGATTCGGCGACAACCGGCAGACCGATTTGTTCGCACTCACCTACCAGGGCGGCCAACCGTCGTAGTGACGCGGCGCCGCCCTCCATGCCGGGATAAGCCATGACCACCACCGCATCGGCGCCTATCACCGCCGCCTGTTCGGCTCGGTACATGAGGCTGAGCTCATCCGTCGAAGCGGGTTGGCCGAAAAGGGTCCCGGCCCCGTCCACCCTCAACAGGAGGCCACACCGGGCGAATGACTCCGGATAGCGGCGAGCTATCTGCCAGGTAACGAGGATTCCGTCGGGCCCTCCCTCCGCCACCCGGCGAACTATATGTGACGGAGGTCCGGCGCCGGTGGCGGATTGCAGGTCGACAGCCACCAACATCGCCCGCCCACCAGGACCGGTGAAGCGCGCAACCCGCCTTCGTTTTCCGGCCCCGACTGCGGAAGGGACTGATTCCATATTGCGCTTCTCCTCGGTCAAGGGTTCCGGTCGGAAATCCACTGCTCGTTGGAATACTCGTGGAGTCGGGCTGTCGCTTCATCTCCGTGGTCGATGAATCTGCGTAGTCCTTCCTCGTACACGGGCAGCGGTTCGGGATCGAACGTTCGTACACCGGGTGTCGGCCAATCGCCGGGGTTACCGTCACCTGGTAGAGGCCACCATCCCAGAGATGATCCGGCGCACAGGGCGGCGCCATAGGCTGCCATGTGAACACAGTCCGGTACGTCAAAAGGAACTCCGAGCACCGCCGCCTTGATCGATGTCCAAAGGTTGCTCTTAGAAGGACTTCCTGAGCAGACCACCCGGTCGAGCATTACTCCCCGCCCGGCAAGATCATCGGCGATGTGGGCCAGACCGTAGGCGGCGGCCTCGAGCAGAGCACGGGTTATGGCGCCTTTTCCGGTATCCGGACGAAGGCCGGTCACCTCGGCCCGCAAACCCGGTTCCCAACGGGGAGCGCGCTCCCCCTCCAGGAAAGGTAACACCGCCACACCGTTCGACCCGGGCGGTACGTCGGCCGCGTATCCGAGCAGGTCGGAGATGGGACAGCCTACGAGATCGGCCCACCATTCGAGCATCGCCCCGTGCGAGGCCACCGGGCCTCCTACTATCCTGATCCCGGCCACATGTCCCGGAAGGGCGTCTTCTTCCTGGACCCTGTGCTCACCGTCGGCTACCGCCACCCCGAGTCCTCCGCTCCGCCCACCGGGATCGAACCCCCGTCCAGGAGTATCGATCGCACATCCCCATGAGGTGAGGAAGGCGTCGTTGGCCCCGGGTACCAGGCTGATACCGGCCGGGATACCGTAGGCGCCGGATGATTTACCCACGCTGGACCCCACCGGTACCGGTGTTCCGAAACCTGGCAGCGGGGACATTTCCGGCCAGACACTCTGCACTCCCGAAGCGCCGCCTAACCGGGCAAGGAGGAAGTCCCACATCAGTCGGGGCTTTGCGCCCGGTCCGAATTGACGGATCAGTTCCTCCGCCTGGGCGGCGTGTTGGGGAACCGGTCGTTCGTTGGCGCCGGACGGATGGCGGTAGGTCAGCGCCTGCTCACCGGACAAGGCCACCGTGGTAGGGCCCTGTCCCCCGATACACAACGCACGGATCCGGATAGCGCCGGCCAGGCGTCCGATAACGTTTCCTAAAGCCTCCAGCCACACCGACGGATCCACGGCGCCCGGTGGTAGACAGCCGGGCCTGTCCCGCACCGCTTGGCTAGATGACGCGACGACTTCACCGCTGCGAGCGACGGCGACCGCGCGCATGGCGGTGCTACCGATGTCCACCCCTACTACCGCCGAGATGGTCACCTGCCTGACCTCGGCTCGACAAACACTCGATAGGTCGGCTCGGAAACCACTCTGTTCAGGGCGTCCTCGATCCTGGTGAGCGGATAACTGTCGCTTACAAGACTGTCCAGATCCCGAGCAAGCAATCCGGACCGGAGAATAGATGAGGTCTCTGTCCAGTCCTCGGGTTCTTGGTTGTATACGCCTACGACCGAGACCTCGTACCGATGCATCATATGCGGGGCGATACTTATCTCTAATTCGGGATCGAAGGAACTGTAGAGGATGACGGTTCCACCCGCGTCCGCCAGTTCGAGCCCTTGGCGTATCCCACCCATGGCGGCGACGACGACGACATCTTGGTGGCCGCCCACCCGGAAAGCGTCCTCAGGGGTAGCCACCCAGTCGGCGCCGGCGCCGGTCGCTTCAGCCCTGCGCTGAGCGGAGGGGTCGACCACGCCGATACCGGCCGCTCCGCCGATCCTGGTCAGGGCCATATGGAGTCTGCCCATGAATCCACCGCCGATAATGGCCACCCGGTCACCGGACTTGAATCCTCCTCGACGGAGGGAATGTAGGCAGCAGGCGATAGGTTCGCCCATTGCGGCATGGGTCAACGACGCATCACCTACCGGATAGGTTGACTTGGCGTCGATGGCGATCATCTCGGCTAGGCCACCCATACTGAAGGTTCCGTCCGTGAGGGTGCTCCCCTGCCGGTACCGGCACAAGGCTGTCCGGCCCCTCCGGCATGGACCACATGTCATGCACCTGGTCATGAGATCCAGGGCCACCCGATCACCGATCTGCGGGGATCCGACCAGCCCGTCCACCCCGGAACCGACTCCCACTACCACTCCGGCGACTTCGTGACCCGGGGCCACCGGATACCACGGTTTCGCCCCTGAGAAAAGACGCCGCTCGAACGTACATATCCCGCACGCAGCTATGTCGACCAGTAATTGGTCTTCTCTAGGCGCCGGCTTAGGTTCGTTCCGCAGTTCCACCCTTCGGGGCCCCGTGATCACGGCCGTTCTCACCTTATCTCCAACTCAAGGATTGTCGGTCTCAGAGCCGGACATGACCGTAGCATTAAACCATCCCGTTGCTTTCCCGATTGCTGATCGCCTTGTCCCATCAGGTTGCGGTCTGCCTGGCCGCCCTCCAGCGAAGGATATCTTTCATCACCACCGCGGCCACTATCAGCCCGCCTCCGAGAATCAGGCCCGGTTGTAGTTGTTCACCCAACACGATGATTCCGGCTGACACCGCTACAAGCGGGATAGTGTAGGAGATGATCGTGGAGTAGGTGACCGTGACGTGGCGGAGAAGGAAGTAGTAGAGTCCGAGGGGAAGGAGCGCCCCGATTGTGCCGATGTATAGGAGGCTCAGGGCGCCAACCCTGGTTATGGCGTCCGGAATCCCTTCTACGAGCAACGCTACAACGGTCAGGCCCGCGGCGCCCAGTCCCAGCTGAACCCCGGTTACCCCCAGTACCGAGTACCGGCTCGCATGTCGCTTAGCGAATACCGCCCCTAGGCCTATCGCCACGATCCTGATCGTGGAGAATAATCCCGCCAGTCGAGGGTTGCCTCCCTCGGCGATACCGGAGTCCCCGCCCAGCACGAGAATCGCCGCTCCAGCCGTGCCGAGGAACAGTCCCACCACTGCACTCGATCGGATCCGTTCATCAGCCAGCATGAAGTGAGCGAAGACCACGGTGACGATAGGAATCAGAACATTCATAAGTATGACGAATCCGGCAGAAGCATGCTGGAGGGCCAGATTGCGGGTCTGGGCCGGGATCAGGACACTCAGCATCGCCAGAACGGCGCCGATACGGAGTTCGCGCGGCCCGATGAGGTGGGGACGCCGCAGCACCATCAGCATGACCGCCATCCCGGTGGTCGCGATGAGCGCTCCGGCGGCGGCGACGGTGAAGGGTCCCAGGCCCTCTCGAAGAGCGATGCGCACCGCCACCGGCGAAGTGCCCCAGCCGAGGCTGATCAGCAGGACGGCCGCCCAGATGTGGCGGCTTGTTACACGTTTGGTCATGCAGGTCTTACAGGAAACAAGAGGACTTAGACCGACACTTGAGTAACAAACAGTGAGAAGTCATTCACCTGCCGCATCTACGCGGCGGCTCTTCGTCTCGCGGCCCGCGCACGAACTATGTCGGTGATTATCACGCTCATCAGGACAAGTATCCCACCGGTTACGATCCCGGGCTGTATCTGCTCGTCCAGTAGCATTACCCCACCGATGACCGCGACGAACGGCACGACGTAGGCGATGACCGTGGCGTAGGTCACGGTGACGAAGCGGATCAGAAGGAAGTAGAGCGCCAGCGGTACCAGGTTCCCGAACAAGCCGACGTAAACCACGCTGATGCCGCCGAAAACCGAAACCTGCGTCGGGAATCCTTCGATGAAGAGAGCTACGAGAGCGAGACCGGCGCCTCCCAACGCCAGCTGGATGGCGGTGACAGCCAAGACCGAGTACCCACCGGCGTACCGCTTGGCGTACACGCTTGCGAAGGAAACCGAGATCACATTGGCCAGACCTAACATGCCTGCCCGCAATGGGTCTCCGCCTTCGGCGATACCCGAGTCTCCTCCAAGGAGCAGCACCGACACCCCGGCGAGACCTAGCATGAGTCCGATCAGTATGGGGACGGTAAGCCGCTCGGTGGACAACATGAAATGAGCCACTGCCGCTGTTCCTAGGGGAACCAGGGCGTTGATAAGGGATACGAACCCGGCGGACGAGATCTCCAAAGCCAAGTTACGGGCCTGGTACGGGACTAGGATCGCCAGGATCGAGAGCGCTATTCCGACTTTCCATTCGAGCGGTCCGAGCAGCTTGCCCCTATGTAAACCCCCCGTGACAACCAGGATGGTCGCGGCGGCGATCAAGGCCGAGCCCGAAGCCACGGTCAGCGGGTCCAAACCCTCCCGAAGAGCGAGCCGGATCCCTACCGGCGATGTACCCCACCCGAAGCTGATGGCCAACACCACTCCCCAGATGACGTAGCGGGAGGAGAGAAGCCGGTCGGCGTAGGATTCCATAGAACCATGATGTCCGCGGTTCATGCAACCACCACCCGAACTCCCCTAGCGGAAGCCAAAGCTCATCCGAACAGTGATAGTCACTCGGTTAGCGCGTCTTCGGTTTTCAGGCGCCGCCTCCCGGTCGGACCGGGTAGTCATCCGGCTTGCCGGTATCGCCGGTCTGGATCACGAAGTCCCTCCTGTCCCGGTAGAGGCGGGCTCGATTCACCACATAGTCGACACCCGGTTCGATCTTATCCCAATGGGTCATCAGCCAGTACTTATAGTCGCCGATGAACAGGTAGGTGTTTCTCATACGGAAGAAACGCCCCGACACTCCTTCCCCGTCACGGAACCGCCGACAGACCGCCTCTAGCTCTGATTCTTCATGGCTAGAAGCGTTATAACAGTCCAAGGCAATGGACCGCCAATCCGCCGACTATGACTATACGGTGGAGGTGTGACGCATGGCGGGATTACCGGAAGATCCGTCCTACCCGACCCTTCAACACGAGTGACAACGGGGAACACTAATGATGGTCATAGGCAACCATTCCCTTCGAGTCCGGTAAACGTCACCCGGCTTGTGTCGTAGTCGGGACGCAAACGCTCATAAACGGAACACCGGCATGTCCGGCGTACCAAGCCGGGGAGTTAACGTCTGGTTCCGGCAATCGGCAATCAAGTCCAGTCCCTCCAGCACGAGTTGGCCGACCAGAGCGTCTGCGCCGGTGGGTAGTACCAAGCAACTGGCGAACGCCCATCGGTTATCGATATGAATAGTCATCGGACCGGCGATCGGTAGATCCTCCCGGCGACCGTCCGCGTAGGTGACTGTTCCACTATCCACGATCGATATCCCGAGTCGATCCACGATATCCTCGGGCAGCGCTAGCATCAGGGCGCCTGTATCGACCACGGCTTCGAACGCAGCCCGGCGGACTTCGGTCTCCCGTAAGTTCCCCTTCATCGCCATCTCGCGGTCTACCGCGTTTTGGATCTCAACGTTGACAACGATCTCGCCCACGAGCTTGAGGCACCTCCTTTCGGACATTCCGGATAGGCTGCTTAACCATAACAGACCAGCGTCTATATAGCGTTATAGACCATATATGTGGTTGCACTGTAGTACGACCGGAGTCATCCACATAGGATCATGTTCAGATCGGAAAGAAAGGCATCCACCATGATCGAAGAGCGATTCTCTATGGCCGGGCGAACGGCAGTGGTAACCGGCGGAGGAGGTGGTTTCGGTCGGGCTTTCTGCCGAATCATGGCTGATGCGAGAGCGAAAGTAATCCCGGTTGACATCTGCGTTGGACACCGCCGAGATAGTCGCCCAGGCAGGCGGCGAGGCGTCGGCGATCGAATGTGATGTGGCGAAGGTGGCCTCGGTAAAATCTCTGGCCGACCAATTGTCGGAGGTCAGCCCGAACGTAGATGTACTCATCAACAATGCCGGGACTTCTCCGCCATCCAAGAGGGTTGCCGACATTTCGGTTCAGGAATGGGACGATGTGATAGCGGTTAACCTGCGCAGCGCCTTCCTGTGTACCCGGACGTTGATCCCACTAATGCTCGATTCGGAGAGCCCGTCAATCGTGAACATCGCCTCGGTACTGGGAATGAGAGGGTTCCATCCCGATGTGATCTCCCAAGCCGGTTACGCCGCTTCCAAGGCAGGGATGATCGGGCTCACCCTCCAAATGGCCGCAGACTACGGGGAGTTCGGTTTAAGGCTGGGCCGGCGCCTCGGGACCAACCTGAGCAAGCGGGCCGGTAACTTCGCCACCCGGGAACAGCAGGCGCGCCTACAGCAAACCCTTCGTGAGCGGGTACCGCTGCAGCGCGCATCCACAGCCGACGAACTCGCCCCACTGGTCCTCTACCTTGCGAGCGACGCCTCCCGCTTCGTCAGCGGCGCGGTCATGACCCACGATGGCGGTTGGACGGCCATATAACGGTTGGCGGCGTTATGTAGTAAAGCGCCGTTCCTTGCCAGGGGCCCGGCGCACCGGGGTCATCAACCCCAATTCTTCATGCAGAGGTTTGAATGGGTAACCGTGAGAGATGCGATGAACCACATGACCTGGGAAGATATCTGCGTGGTGGCCTCGTCTAGCCGGGGTACGCCCATCACCGAAAAGGGTGAACGTCGGGACACCCCACGAAAGTGGGCTTGACATGGCCTTTTTGAGTACGCTGTGTCCGGGGCATGAAGATCAGGGTTAATCTTGTTCTGACACTCCCGCCATGAGGAGTCCCAGACGGTGCACGGTGGCCTCGTCATGATCGAGAATGCCCATGATCCGGCCCTCGAACATGACGGCGATCCGATCAGAGAGTCCGAGCACTTCGTCTAGGTCTTCGGAGATCAGCAGGATGGCGGTTCCGTCGCTCCGGCGGTCCATAAGCACCGAATGGATGTACTCGGCCGCGCCGATGTCGACCCCTCGGGTCGGCTGGGCGGCAATCAGCACCGCCGGATCGTTCGACAACTCCCGGGCGATGATCAGCTTCTGGATGTTGCCACCCGACAGATTGGAGGTGGTGGTGTCAATCGAGGGGGTCTTGACATTGAACCGTTCGACCAGATCGGAACATGAAGCCTCGATCTCGTTGAAGTTCAAGAATCCTTTACGGCTGGTCGGTGGGAGGTCATGGTCGGTAAGTATCAGGTTCTCCGATACGCTGAACTCCCCGATCGTTCCGTCCCGCATCCGCTCTTCGGGTATGTAGGAAACCCCGAGCCGACGTATCTCCTTCGGTGTCTTGTCTGTGGTGTCCGCGCCGTTCATGACGACTTGTCCGGACACAGCCGGGCGAAGCCCCGCCAAGGACTCGGCCAACTCACGCTGGCCATTGCCGGACACGCCCGCGATCCCCACCACTTCCCCGCTCCGCACCTCGAGTTCGAACCCTGTCACTGCGGGAGTACCGCGATCGCCGAGCACCTCCAAACCGCGTATCGATATCCGGGACTCCCCGGTTTCCGACACTCCCCTGTCGGGCGCCAACCGGACCTCTCGCCCGACCATCATGTGGGCCAACTGTTCCCTGCTGGTTTCGGACGGTCTGGTCCGACCGGTCACCCGGCCACCCCTCAACACGGTGATCCGATCAGACAGGCTCATGACTTCGTGCAGTTTGTGCGAAATGAACACCAGACCCCGGCCGGAATCCGTCATCTGGCGCAAGGTCACGAATAGATCATCCACCTCGCTGGGGGTGAGCACCGATGTCGGCTCGTCAAGGATCAGAACCGAGACATCACGGTAAATGGCCTTCATTATCTCCACCCGTTGGCGTTCCCCGACCGCCAACTGCCAGATGTAGGCTGCCGGGTCCACTTGCAGGCCGTAGGTTTCGGAAAGTTCCTCGATCCGGTCATGCACCGGTCCCAGATCCTGCAGAAGACGTCTACCTGACGGAAGCCCGAGGGCGACATTCTCCGCTACGGTGAGGGTGGGAACCAGCATGAAGTGTTGGTGGATCATCCCGATGCCGTTCCCTATGGCGTCCGAAGGAGAGTTGATAATCGTGGGCTCTCCACGCAGCCTTATCTCGCCCTCGTCGGCGTGATAAAGGCCGTAGAGGATGTTCATCAAGGTGCTCTTGCCCGCTCCGTTCTCGCCTAACAGGGTGTGTACTTCACCGGGACGGACATCGAAGTCGACCTCTTCATTGGCGATCACACCCGGGAACCGCTTGGTGATTCCCTCCATTTCGATAAGAGGTTGCTTGGTCGATACTGACTTCATAGGGTTAATGACCTCGGTGGAACGGTCGGGTGAGAGCGGAAGGCTGCCCGGTTCGGCGAGAAACCAGCACCAGCACCAGGATGGTCAGTACCGCCGGGAACATTCCCACGATGCTGGCGGTAGTACCCACCACAATTCCCAGGGTCTTCCATTGCAGCACCGTTGCCGACACCAGTCCGAAGACCATGGCGCCGATCATGACACCACTAGGTCGCCAGGCGCCGAAGTACACGAGCGCAATGGCAATGAACCCGTGTCCGTTGGTCAGGTTTTGCTGGAAGATACCCAACTCGAGCGCGAGCGCCCCTCCGGCAAGACCTGCCATGGCATTACCCGCGATAATCGTGATGTAGCGGGTTCGGTTGACGCTAACTCCGAGGGAGTCGGCCGCCTCGGGTGTTTCACCCACCGCCCGCACGTTCAGACCGAACGGGGTGCGATTGATAACAAACCACAACACCGGCACGAGCAGGAAGGCCACATACACCAGAACATTCTGATGGAAAAGCACCTCTCCGATCACGGGAAGGTCACCCAGCAGGGGAATAGCCACATCTCCGAGACCGTCGATCGGGGTGGGCGTTCCGACCTGTTTCTGGAAAAGGAGGTCGCTCAGACCCAGACCGAATATGAATATGCCGATGCCGCTGATGCCCTGCTCCGCTTTCAGGGCGAGGGTCACCACCCCGTAGGCGACGCCCATCACCCCGCCGACGATCAAGCTGACGGCGATGCCGAGAAGCACGCTGTCTGTGCGGAGAGTTGCGTAGTAGGCGCCGTAGGCCCCGAGCAACATAACTCCCTCGACCCCCAGGTTGAGGACCCCGCTTCGTTGGCCGATGGTTTCGCCGAGGGCGGCCAACAGGAACGGCGTAGCCAGACGGATCGCCGATGCCAAGGTTGCCAGCAGGACCGAGACGGTCAGGAAGTCGCTCACGGAGGAACTTCCTTATCCATAGCTTGATCCAAAGCTTGCGCAACGGTCGGAGGAGTTTCCGATGAGTCATCTTCCTTACTCATCCGCGCCGCCGCCTGTGACAAGCGGATACGGGCCTGGAAACTTCCCACCACGAAAACCACCACCAGGCCGTTGAGGGCCAGGATCAAGGCGGCGGGAACCTGCACCGCTCGTTGGAGGGCGTTGGCGCCTACCAGTAGGGCGCCGAACAGGAATGAAGCGGGTATCGTCCAAAGCGGGTGCAGGCCACCGAACAACGCCGCCACGATCCCGTTGAATCCGGCCGCCCCCGTGAACGTGGTAGCTCCGCCATCGGTCGCCAACCGGTGTCCTTCGCTCCCGAACACCAGAGTGACGCCCGCAAGGCCACACATGGCGCCGCTGTACACAAAGGCCAGCACCACGTTCCTCTTCACCGACATTCCGGCATAGAGCGACGCGAACGGATTGTGCCCGGAGGCTCTCAGACGAAGACCCTGGGTGGTGCGGAACAGGACTATGTAACAGACCACCGCCATCGCCACCGCTACCAGGACTCCCAAATGCAGGCGGGTTCCACCCGGAAGGATCGGAAGATCCGCGTTGTAACTGAGTCGCTCAGTGTGGGGTATACGCGATCCTCTCTCGATCTCCTGCGGATCCATTAACGGACCTCTGAGGAGAAGGTTGAGTATCTGGACCGCAATGATGTTGAGCATGATGGTGCTCAGGATCTCGTTCACTCCCGCGTATGACTTGAGAGCGCCCGCCATCCCTCCCCAGATGGCCCCCCCTACCGCTCCGAACAGGAACGCCAGAGGCAGCAATACCAAGCGAGGCAGGTCGGGAATGGCCAGTACAACCAAGGTCGAAAGGATCGCGCCGGCGATAATCTGACCTTCCCCGCCGATATTGATAACACCGGTACGGAACGCCACGCTTATTCCGGCGCCGACCAACAGCAAAGGCATTGCCTTCAAGGCACTGTTCGCCAGGTTCTTCGTACCGCCGAAGGCGCCTTCCAGCAAGGCGGCGTAACCCGTAAGGGGGTTGGCGCCCAGGACCAGCAACATGATCGCGCCGATCACGGCGGCGGCGAGCACCGCCCCGATGAGCACACCCGGCCCGGCCAGACGCGCCAACAAGAGCCTCCGGTTCGAGATCAGAAATGCCTCCGTGAATCGGTAGAAACGCCTGACGGGTTCCCCGTAACTAATCGGGTTCCCCGTCGGACGCTCATTCCCACCCTAGCCCTGATTCTTCTTCATGCCCCGGACATGCCCACCTGCCAATGGCCGATTCCAAGCCCACCTTGAGAGCGCGTCCGGTAATCACCCTACGGGTGAGGGTCACACCCCGGCCAGGCAAGGCCACGAAGCAACCATTCTCCCAGGTCAGGAAGTTCACCAAGGCTTCTCCGTCGTCGACGCAAACCCCCTGCATGAGAATCCAGGGCTAAGCGGACGGTGGGATCGTTCGGTCAATTTCCGTTACTCGATGCCGGTTGAGATGGATCCGTCTTTGATGCCCGCTTCGACCGCATCCGCCGCATCCCTGATTTCCGCATCCAGTGAAAAGTTCGGGTTATAGGCCATGGTGAGACCACCGTTGTTGAAGTCGGCGGTGATGACCCGGCCGTTCATCTCGCCCGCCAAGAGATCCTCCACGATCTGGGTGAGTTGGTAATCCCAGTTGTAGATCTGGGAAGCGACCACGATTTCCTCTCCGAGAGGCGTCTGGTCGGACTGCGAACCGAACCAGAGAACGCCGTGCTCCCGGGCGACTCCGGTGGCGCCGACAGTCATCTGAGAGACGCCGGTCAGGATATCCGCCCCGGCCTCGATATGCGCCTGGGCCGCTTCGGCCGCCAAAGCCACATCGCTGAATGAGTCGATGTAGTTGACGTTGACGGTGATTCCCGGATCGACTGACCCCACACCTACCAAAAAGCCGTCGATGTACGCCTTGATGTCACCGACCTCGATCGGACCGACCACGCCGATGATTCCCGAATCGGTCATATGGGCAGCCATGGTTCCGTTTATATAACCACCCTGATCGGACTTGACGGAATAGGAATAGACGTTAGGCAACCCGAAGGTATCCCGGCTGGTACCCCAGGCAAAATATGTGTCAGGAAAGTCGGGAGCTATTTCCGACAGGGACCCTCCGAACTGGGACCCGTGCGCCAACACAATGTCAAAGCCGTCCTCTGCGTAGCTCCGGATGGCCACGGCGGCGTCCTCGATCACGAACGTGCCGTCGGTAATGTCCACCTCTATCTCGTAATTCTCACCGAGCCGGTCCAGCGAGTCGACCATGCTCTGGGTGAAAGCCAAATCGTTCGCCGCGCTCGGTCCCACCATCGCAATCCGGATCGGATCGTCCGCCGAACGACCGGTCTCTTCTTCCGCGCAGGCGGCCACCGCCATAGCTAGTACCACCAAAGCGACAACCCATGTACGCCGAGCAATGGATCTCAGTATGCTTGACATTCGTTCTCCTACCTCGTGTAAGAACTACTCCTTGTTCCTGAAGGATAGGCGATCTGTAATCAGGTTTCCTACCCGTTCCAGAGACTCATTGGAAATCCGAATCCTAGTGGCATCGAACTCGTCTGAACATGTAGCATCGATCCCGAGTCGCGAGGTTGTTCCGGTAGGCGAAGACGACGGATCAAGAGGGCTGCCCGGAAGGCCATCCACAACCAGGAGATCTTCAGCAGGTTGGAAACGGGTAGCCAGCGCCCAGAGAACCTCCGAGTCATTGGTAATGTCGATGTCGCTGTCAACCGCCACCACCGTCTTTAGGTAGGGATCCCAGCCCAGCAACCCGAGCATGACCTGGCGGGCTTGTCCGGTCCGGTTCCGGTGTAGCTTGACGTAGCAGTGGAAATGGCTCCCGGAGTTCGGATAATGCAGCGCAATAACATCCGGGAACCGATCCTTGAGTTTCTCCGCCATCTCGGCTTCCCTGGGGATTCGGCCCAGATTGAGATGTTCATCCGAGGCGCCGCCCACAATATCGAGTAGAACCGGATCCGCACGGTGGTACATACCCTCCACCTTGAACAAGCTGTGGGTGGATCGATCCGCCGAGTAGCCGGTGAACTCCCCGAAAGGACCCTCCGGTACATGGCCGGTAGGATCGATAACCCCTTCGAAAACGAAGTCGGCGGTCGCCGGAACCCCGATACCGTACAGCGGCGTTCGGACTACCTGCAGCGGAGAACCGAAGAGACCTCCCGCCACATGTCGCTCGTCCACCGTCATCGGTACCCGGGCGGATGCCGCCATCATGAACAACGGATGCCCTCCCATCACCATGGCCACCGGTAGAGACCGCCCGTTATCGGCGGCGGCCGACAGCATGCGCCACAGGTCGCCTCGGGAGTGGAGGCTGGTAGCGAACTCGGTCGGCGAATGGACCATCGCCCGCTGGTAACTGAGGTTGCCGATCCCGTTCTCACCCTCCGCCACCATTATGCCGCTGGTCACATATGGCGCCCGATCCGTAGAAAAGTGGGTCAGTAACGGGAATCGATAAAGATCGATGCTGTCAACCTGGACGGAATGCTCCAAGGCCGGCCCATCATCGACATCCACCGGGGGAATCAGGTTTCGGGCTCGAGCCTGGTAACCCGCGTGTAGGTTCCCCGGTTCGGTGTCAAGTATGCGGGACACCCGCCGACGACAGGCGAACATGTTGGTGACAACTTCGTGCGGGAACCCGTCCAGGTGCTTGAATCGAAGCATCTCCCGGCGACCCATTTCGGATAGGCGCCACACCAGAGCCGCTACATCCTGGGAATCGGGAACCCTCTCGGTGATCGTGATGACATCCTCCGGGTAGGCGGAGGCGTACGCCGACAGGAAATGATGAAGGTCCTGGCTACCGGCGAACCTCGTCGGCGTCATCGGACTGCGTGTCTCGAGCCGGCTACGCGACCGGTCGACCGTAGCTTCCTTCGGCCAGCTGCGCCCGGGCCTCTTCCACGGAGGCGGGAGGCGCCGTGGGTTGTATCCCGACCATACGAGCGATGTTGTTACCCATATAGTCTTCGAGGTGGTCCTCGTCGATGCCGAGTCCCTGAGGCGGCTCATGACACAGCACTTCGAGGTGAGTCAGCCACATGCCTGGATCGTTGGGTGGCGAGTCGGTTCCGAACACCAGTCGATCCCTCGGCATCTCCTTGGCGAACTCCACAATCCGGGACTGCAACAACCAGCCTGATTCCCCGTACACGTTGGGTGAGTCCATGATCATCCAGAAAGCCTCGAAGCAATAGACCCCACCGGTCTGGACCCCGAAATGGCCGATGATGAACTGGACGTTGGGGAACTCCCGGATTATCGGGTAGAACTGGGTGGGAATCGAATACGGGCCATCTCCGGTGTGTAACAGCACGACCACTCCGAGTTCATCACACTTACGGAGGGCGGGCCGCAGCCAGTCCAGCGCCCGATCAGGCCGATAGGCGTGCATGTTGGCATGCAGCTTCATCATTTTGAACCCGTATTCCTTGACGTGGAACTCCAACTCGGCCGCTCCGTTCTCAGGGCCGAAACGCGGGTTGTAGTTGAAATTGCCGATGAAGCGATCCGGGTACTTCCGGGTCAGTTCGGCCACATAGGCCATGTAGTCACGAATCCCGTCACGACCACCCCTGCCACCGTCCCGCCAAGCGGTGTTGCCGGGGGGAGGCTGTATGAAACCCATGTCGATCCGGCGAGGCTTACCGTTTATCCAATAAGGGCCATCCATCAAATCGAGCATCCGTTCTCCGGTGAACGGTTCTCCGGTATGTCTCCACGCTTCATCCACCACATTGGTGGGATGCAGGTGGGTATCGATGATCATCTCAACGCCTCCTATCGGTCGGTGTCATGAGCCCTTGACGAATGTCGGGTTACCCGAACCCCGGTCAAACCGAAGCCCTTCCATAGCTTGACCCAGAATACCGTCTCCGATCGAGCTTTCATGATCCCGGCAACTCTCAACCGACCCGTCGGACGACGGATTCGAGGTTGAGATTCTCTGTCGGAACGGCGCCGGATTATCCATGATGCCTTGACCTTACGGCTATTCAGTAACCGGGAACACCGAGTACCTTCGCCAGTCTCCGCACTTCCGGGTCGATGTACCACCCCTCGATCTGGATCGGCTCATCGTCGACATGAACGGTCGCCTCGAGGATGGTGAGGTCTGAATGGCAGGTGTAGGGTTGAGGTGGCCCGAAACCTACGCACAGGCACCCGAAGACCCTCTCATCCGCCACCAGACGCCCGGTGGGGAATAGGACTTTCGGGTGATAACCGTACGAGACGTGATTGAGGCGGTAGATCCCCGGATCATCGTTCCATTCGCGCCAACCCGCCAGGACTCGGGCTTCCCGCCCCTCCCCTACGACACGTGAGAGACCATCCGAGAACTCGATGCTGATCGTGTCTCTCAAGACCGACAAGGACTCAGGAGGAAAGGCCGATCCGTCGAACACCAGGCGGCCGGTCACCGACTCTTCGTTAGGTGAAATGTGAGTCTGACCCAGAGGCATGGTGACAGTGTCGGGGATCGCCGATTGACCACGAATGCAAGCTCTGAACGAAGAGCCGTTCTTGCAGTTGACTCTCAGTTCTTCCTTCCCGGTGGTGAGTTCTCCGAGGAGCGCTCCGAGTTCTGTCAGAGCCGCACGGTCCACGTTGAGTTCGAGAAGGATCAGGTCGTCTACCGTCATCCCTGAGAGGCTGTAGAACCGGCGCGTCCCCGCATCTCGCGCCTGATGATCCGCCGGAGTACCCAAGATGTATATCTCATTGAGCTCGATCCAAACGTCGGATGTTCGGGCGGCTTGGGAGATGGCATCCGGGATCGGACTACCGGGACGGGCCAACCTGGTCATGGAAACCTCGACAGGTATAGCCCCGACTTCCCAGGCCGCTCCCGCCAACAATGAAGACAACTCGTATGTCTTGTGCGAGTCATTAGTAATCAGGACGGTCTCTCCATCCTGTATGTTGAGTACCTCATTGATCACCACGCGGGCAGCGGAGATCGCCTCACGATGCATCTATGCTCCGACCTCGTTCCTCTTCGCACGACATCTCCCGCCGGACAGGCCACCGCGGGTAGATAACATGCATGAAACCGAATCGTCGACCGGTCGTGCCGTTCTATGAGCAGTACACAAGTGCCGGGAATAGGTTATTGACAGGTATGGGTAATTCTCACTCGGTCTTGCCAACCCCACCTACTCCTGCCACCTGACTACCCACCGACCTATCCCGGCGACGATTCCGTCAACAAGCACCGCGACGATGCCGACTGAGAACACGACAGATAGGTTCTCCGCGGTTGCGGCGTATTGTGAATAGATCCTGATCACCCTTCCTGCACCCACTTGGCCGCCGAGCACTTCAGCGATTGCCTGAAATCCCCAACCAAATGCCAGAGCTACCCGAACCGCGCCCAGGACTTCCGGTATTACGGCGGGTCGAATGACCTGGACGAGTACCCGTGAGGGACCGGCGCCCAGACTCAACGCGTAGTTGTCGTAGTGGTTGGAGACGTTGGTAGTAGCCTGCTGGGTTACGACAGCCACTGTGACCATCGTGTAAAAGATGACCATTCCGTTCGTGGCCAACCGGCCCGTACCGAACCAGAGCGAGAGGAAGGGAAGCAATACCAACACGGGAACGGTCCCGACAAACAGTAGGGGCGGCTCCAGTAGGTTCCTTACCACCCTTATCCGGCCGATCAGGAGCCCGATGGCGAAGCCTGCCGTGGCGCCTACCGTGACACCGACCAAGACGTTCACCGTCGTGTAGGTCAGGTTCTGGACGATCCCGCCGCTTCCGAATGAGGCGAATTCGAGAGCCCTTATCTCAAAGAGACTCTGGGCGATTGCCTCGAATACCAGGATTGGGGAAGGGAGTCTAACGGGCTCCGTCGCAGCCGCAGCGAGGGACCAGACCACCAGCGCCAACCCAACACCAAGGACTGACAGGAAGAGTTGGCGGAGACGGATCAATAGTCTCCCTCGCCGTACTGCGACCTCGGTCCGGTGCTTTACCGTCATGATTATAGGCAGCCCTTTATATCATTGTGAGTGCCGGCTATTTGTAAGTTGCCGTATAACCCTGTCACCGAACTGATCGGCGCTGATGTCCGCATGGTCAGAGGATGACGATCGGTCGGTAAGACTGCCCTGTGCATGGCTGGCTAGACGGTGAACGTTTCATGCTTATCCAGCCACCATTTGGCGATATCCATGCGACGCGCGAACCAGACCTTTCCCAGAGATAGTCCGTGTTCGATGAACTCCCTGAGCGCAGATGTTCGACCTGCCTGGCCGACGATGCGAGGATGTAGGCCCACCGACATCATTTTCGGATATCCGGCGGCCCCTTCCCGCCACAGTTCATCCAACCCACGCTTCAGATATTCCAGAAAGTCAACCGGACTCAAAGTTCCCTGCAGGTCGTTGTAGGTAAGGCTGTAGGGCACTACCAGGTGTCGGCGATCTCGGACACTTACGAAGTAGGGCAGATCGTCGTTGTAAGCATCTGAATCGTAAACAAACCCGCCGTCTGCGACTACCAGATCACGGGTGTGGATCGATGGTCCGTACCGGCAATACCAGGCTCGTGGGCGCTCTCCCCAGGTTCGCTCGAAGGACTCGATGGCTAACTGCATATGCTGAGCTTCCTCGGCGCGACTCAGCCGCCAGTGCTCACTCCATCTCCATCCATGAGACATGAGGTCATGCCCTGCATCCTTGGCCCGGGTGGCGACTTCGGGATTCAGTTCGAACGCCGCCGCGCAGGCGAACATGGTTGCGCTGACGTCGTACTCGTCAAACAGTCTCAGTAGTCGCCAGATACCTGCTCGGCTACCATATTCGTATATGGTTTCTTGAGCAAGGTTCCGCTTGTCGTCCGGAAAAGGATAATTCTCCTCCCCGCCGTGGTGCTCATTTCCACCGTCCCCCGCCGGGAACGAGTATTCCGAACCCTCCTCGTAATTGACAACTATGTTTACCGCGACATGCGCTCCGTCAGGCCACCGTACCTTGGGCAACCGGCTGCCATATCCCACCATATCCCGCGGCGGCCCGGGTGTCTCAACAAACTCAAACGGCAATTTCTGACCCCTTTCCTGTGTTTGTGGCAAGCGATGGTCTCATCTCAACCGTCCAGATAACAGCAGGCCGGCGAACGCTGTTCATTGAGGATCGCGCTATTCCGCCCATCGGGTCAACCATGCGAGGGACTTGTTCGCAAAAAGGTAGGTGACCGCCGCAAATACGATTACGACCAGACCGGTAAGGGCTACTACATCAGTAGCAGCGTAGTAGAGAGCGCTCTGGAGTACATGACCGAGGCCGACTTGCTGCCCTAGAAACTCCGCAGCCAGAGCAGCGCTCCAGGAGAAGGCAACCGCGAGCAATAGACCACCTCGGAGTTGGGGAAATGCGGCCGGAAACACCACTCGCGTGTAGGTGCGGAGAGGACTGGCGCCAAGACTCCTGGCATATTGCCAATAATGAAGCGGGACGTTGCCGATAGCGTTGATAGTGATAGCGAAGAGAAGGATACCCACCGCAAAGGCTATGAAGGTAAGGACACCGAGTTCGCTGTTGCCGAACCAGAGGGCGAATAGCGGGATCATTGCAAGGAGTGGCATCATCCGAGCGAGGTGGGCCGGGAAGGTCAACAGGCCCCTTGCCAACTTCGACCAAGCGATCAGGAAACCCAATCCGATACCCGTCACTACCCCTATGGTGTAACCGGCGATGGTCCGGAGCATCGTTATCAAGGTGTTGTGACCGAGGCCGAGTGCAGCGCCCCAGTTCGTAGGCGCCGCCCCGGTGCGGGTTGATTCTGCGCCAAGACCCCCCTGCCAGTAACCGGCATATTCTATGAAGGCCCGATATACATCTTCTATGCCGGGTACGCGTTTGTAACCTACGGTTTCCCCCAGAAGCATCGATGCGGCCTGCCAGGCCACAATGATCGACACGAACGAGAGGATGCCCAGCGGATGAACCTTCGGCAGTCTGTTTCTTACTT
Organism: uncultured Acidimicrobiia bacterium; assembly: GCA_964516495.1. GTDB lineage: Bacteria > Actinomycetota > Acidimicrobiia > Spongiisociales > Spongiisociaceae > JAPPFW01. The sequence goes on from CAZEZF010000008.1 coordinate 50,580, forward strand.
CGGACACCTGTCTACTCATGCGACTTCCAGGTCCCCGAAATGGAGCACAACGCTGCGGCGGATGACGGATGCTTCCTCTCCGGTAATCATGTAGGTTGAACGAGGTCGGGACAACGTGACCTCGACATCCTCGACGATGCGCCCCTCCTTGACTACGAGGATACGATCCCCGAGCGCAATGGCCTCATCGACATCGTGGGTGATCATGAAGACCGCCCGATGCCCACCTTCAGCCCATAGATCAAGGAGAACCTTGTGGAGTTGCGCCCGGCGGAGGTAATCCAGCCCGACAAAAGGCTCGTCCATCAGGAACACGTCCGGTTCGTTGGCGAAAACGGCAGCGATCGCCACTCGGCGCCTCATCCCTCCCGACAGTTGGCGGGGCCAAGCCCCGGCGAACTCTTCGAGACCGACGATCTTCAGGTAGCGGTCTACTGTGGCCTTCCGTTCCTGCTTGGGCACGCCTCGCGCTTCTAGACCGAAGGAGATGTTGGCGGCCACCCGGCGCCACAGGAACAGCGTATCACGCTGGAATACCACTCCCCGGTCGGGACCCGGTCCATCGACGGGTTTGCCGTTCACAAAGACCTGCCCGCTTGTCGGTTCTATAAACCCGGCAATGAGATTCAGCAGGGTCGACTTGCCGTGTCCGGATGGGCCGACCACGCAAACGAACTCTCCCCTCGCAACCTTGAGCGAAGCGTCGCGCACCGCGGTGAGTTCCTCTCCGGACTCGAGGACGAATGTCTTGGCGACAGCCCTCAACTCGATCGCCGGCGGTGCGGACTCTTCGGCAAGCGTCATTCGTTCCCTCGGCGCGTACGGTGAGCCGGGGGCGCACCCGCCAGGACTGACCTGCGATTCTGCGATCGTCCGTCAGCTTCCTGCATGTAACCTCTCACCTCCCTTAGGGTCCTGATGGTTCCACATAAGACTTGTCCCGAATCTAATCGGTCCGCAATCATTAGGCGCCGGGACCGTCGATGATGCAATACTCGGACCTCCATTAGCATCCAACCGACCGGTGGGGATCTGTTAGGAGAGCCCGTATACGTTTCCGGCCTCTGAGTAGCCTTTGGTTCGCCTTGAGTCGCAGAGGTTCCGTTCTGAACCCGGCAGTGTAGGACGGAATCCGCAGGGAAGGCCTGCGGATTCCGATCTCCATCCTTCGGGTGTGTTAGCAACTCCCTCCGACCGCGGCTTCGAGAATACGAGCAGCGTCCAGGTAGTTGCGATTCTCATAATGGGTTGCCGCAATGGCGGCCATGTCGGCATACGGCCCTTCCAGGCTTGAGGCCCCGGAAACCATCGAGTCGTATTGGGCCCTTAGATCCACGAGAGTGTCGTATATCTCCTCGGCCAGACCGAATCCGAGAGACGGATCGATCTCTTGGTCGGCGGGTAGGA
>CAZEZF010000009.1:0-42302 GCA_964516495.1 uncultured Acidimicrobiia bacterium
CTAAGGCCGGGACATCCCGTGAAAGTGGGCTTGACGTGGCCTTTTTGAATCGGTGTGTCTGGGGCATGAAGAATCAGGGTTAAGCGCCATATGAGTACGAGGAATAGCATGCTTGAGATGGACGCACGATGATCTGTAGCTTCTGCGGGACCCGCGAGGAGGCGGCCCAGGCACTGGTAGCCGGGGCGCCGGGCGCCGCCATCTGCGACAGGTGCGTCGAGATCGCAGCCGGCATGGTGCGGGAACGTTCCACCCCGGTCGGAGACATGGTCCTCACCAACATCGGACAGCTAGCCACCAACAATCCGCGCTTTCCGGGCCTCCTCGGACTCGTCACGGACGCTGCTGTCGCTATCCGCAGAGGAAGAATCATTTGGTCCGGCCCGGCCGAACGCTTGCCCCAAGGCCTTACCGCTCTTCCTCGGTTCGACTGTGGCGCCAGGGCGGTTATTCCAGGTCTGGTTGACGCGCACACCCACCTCCTTTTCGCCGGGGACAGCAGCGAAGCCTTCGCTCTACGCGCTATGGGAGTACCTGACGCCGAAGCCGTCTACCGAGGCGGCGGCCCGGCGCGAACCGCCCGGACCAATCGCTTGACTTCACCCACCGACCTCGCCGACGCCATCGGATCCCGGCTCACCCGGATGCTGGAATCAGGGACCACCACCGCCGAGGCGTCCGCCGGTTACGGAATCGACCATCGTGACGAATTCCGGCTCCTGGAAATAGCCGAGACCGTAAACCAGAATCATCAGGTTGATCTGGTTGCCACGTTCGACATATCCAGGCTTCCCCTGATACCACAGGAAGACCCTGACCAACTCCATACCTTGATCGACGAGGTGCTGGCCGCCGCGCTCCACCTCGGTCACAACGTTCGCGTCGCCCACAGCAGGCGGATGCTGGATGACGAGGAAACGCTGCTTCTTCTTACCAGGGCGTCCGACCGCGGAGCGCGTATCCGACTCCACTGCGAGAACGCCTCATCGTCAGGAGCCCATCAGATGGCGCTGGACACGGGAACGGCCGTCATCGATCACTGCGGCCTCGTCGACCCTCAGACGGCCCGTGACATGGGGGAGAAAGGGATGGCCGTAGTGGTCACGCCCACCGCCCAGCTGGCCGGGCGGAGCTACCTCCCTGCGGTGCGCGACATTATCAGGGCCGGGGTTACAGTAGCCTTGGGAACCGATTGCAGCCCATTCCCGGTCCTGGTCGAGTCGATGCCGATGGCGGTGGCGCTCGCGGTTCTGGAAATCGGTCTGACCCCCGATCAAGCCGTCTGGTCGGCGACAAGGGGTGGAGCAATCGCCCTCGGCCTCTACGACCGGGGCTACCTGGGGCATGGGGCGCCGGCCGATCTGGTGATCCTCGACGCGCCCAGCCCCAATTACCTCAGCTACCGACCCGGCGCCGATCTTATCTGGAAGGTTCTGAAGAACGGTGTGGTGGTGGTGAGTAACTGAACCCGAAGACAGAAGAGGCGAGCGGTCAAGCCGATTAGCCTTGGCCGCGATGACTCGCTCCGCCGCCCTTCAACACGAGCATCCGATCGCGATGGCTCACCGGGGATCGATGCTGCTCTGGCCCGAGAATACCATGACCGCATTCCAGGAAGCGGTCGACCTCGATTACCGATACCTGGAAACCGACCTTCAGATGAGCAAGGACGGCAAGTTGGTCACCCTCCACGACGACACCCTGGACCGCACCACGAACGGTCAAGGTCTGGTGTCGGACCATCGGATGGATGACCTGCGTCAACTGGACGCCGCCTACAACTTCGAGATCGATGGAGACTACCCGTACCGTGGACAGGGTATCCGGATACCGACCCTGGAAGAACTGGTGACCACCTATCCGGACCACATCTTCTCCCTGGACCTGAAGAGTAACGGGATGGAAGAGGAGCTCGTCAACCTCATAACGCGGCTGGACCTGTGGGAACGGGTGATCGTGGGTTCATTCAGCTCGGCGCGGCTACGAAGGTTCCGCAAACTGTTGACCCGCCCGGTAGCGACATCCGCCGGACCCTACGAGATTCTACGTTTCGTAACCGCCGCCCGCCTAGGTCTCCCCTACCGGCCGACCTGTGATTCGATTCAGGCGCCCATCAAGCAAGGCGTCAAGGTGGTGAGTCCTCATACGGTAAAGGCGGCCAAGTCGATGGGTATTCCACTGATTGTCTGGACTATCAACGATCAAGGCCGTATGGAGGACCTGCTCGATCTAGGGGTGGACGGGATAATAACCGACCGCCCCGATATACTGCGCCGGGTTATCAAGGATCGCTCCGAAGGCGAAGAAGGCAAGGATAGGAGGCCTTAGCTGTGAGTAACTGGCTGGACATCGGATCGATCGTGAAACTTCAGATTCACCGGGACCGGCTCCGTACAGGAAACAACTACCACCTCGACCCGTTGGTCGAAGTTTCCAAACTGCGCCTGACGTCCGATGGGCCGATTGGATTCAACGGTTCATCCTGGATAATCGACTGCCATCATCGCTCCCATCCATCAGTTTCCCGCTACCAACCGGAACGGGCGCTATCGATCGGATTCACCTCGCACTACGAACATATATGGCGTATGTTCGAACCCATTCCACTCGGGGCCGGCGGGGAAAACCTGATAGTCGGGACCGACCGCGTGCTTGAACCCAAAGACCTCGTACGGGGCATCCGAATCGAGTCCGCAGATGGCCGGACCTCCATACCCACCGCCGCCGTAGCCGAGCCCTGCGTCCCCTTCACCCGACTGGTTACGGGCCGTCCCGACGCCGGCGCGGCCGAGCTCGTCGAACAGCGTGAGCGTCTTCGGGGCGGCATCCGAGGATTCATAATGGCCCTCGAGGGGATCGACTTCTTCGATCTTTCGCCCGGCGACCGGGTAGCTATTAATTCCGGTTGAACTCGGCGCCGAAGATCCCTGTGCCGTCATCTCGCCCTTCGGCGGGTGGGCCCTATCGGACCTTCCGTTGGGTTGTGGCGCTTGTTGCGTCGATCGGCTTCGTCTCTTGTGGCGGCGTAGATGACGGCGGGCTTCCGGACGATACGCTCGTGCTGGTCGTATCCAGCGATCTCGCGGTCGGAGACCAGCGGGTAGTGGTATCGGCCCTGGGACCTGACAACCGTTCGCTCGTCACCGACGAACCCGTATCCCTGACCTTTATCCCCCCGGACGAAACCGCGCGGGAGGAGGTTCCCGCCCGGTTCGTATGGGCCATACCGGAGATTCGGGGCATGTGGGTGGCCGATTTCCGGTTCGATTCCCCGGGCCGATGGACACCGGCCGTCCACACCCCTGACGGTCGGATCGTGAAGGGGGCGCCATTTCAGGTCGCTGCTCAAACTATCACTGTAAACGTGGGAGACCTTGCGCCTGCTTCCCGTTCCAAAACCCTGAAGGACGGTCCCATCGAAACATTAACCAGTGATCCTCACCCGGATCGACGTCTGTACGAGGCGTCGGTGGCCGAAGCAGTCGCCTCCGGGCGCCCAACGGTTCTGGTCTTCGCCACTCCGGCGTTCTGCGTCAGCCAGACCTGCGGACCGGTACTCGATGTCGCCAAGGGCCTTATCGATGAGTATCCCGGAGTAAACTGGATACATGTGGAGGTATATGACAACCTCGACGCAGACTCGGCGACAGAGTTGGTACCGGTTACTGCGGCGCTCGACTGGATGCTTCCCAGCGAACCGTGGGTGTTCGTGGTGGACGGCGCCGGCGTAGTTACCGATCGGTTCGAGGGTCTGGTCGATTCGGCCGAGTTGAAAGATGCTCTGCTACAGGTCGGCGCCTGACATTGCTGAGGTTCCGAACGGTCCGGAGTAACCTGAGGTTGTTCGCAGCTACCCGAAACCCGTAACATGCGAGCCACAGCTTCTTTGCAACCGCATTATGGAAGGGAGAGATGAACCGACGCGAACGGCCGGTTTGGCGGCTGCTCGGGCGAGTGCCGTTAGCCCTGCTTTCCCTGCTGGCGCTGGGAAGCTGCGGGCGCGTCGAGCAACCGCTCAACTCTTTCGACGACCAAGGACCCATCGCCGAACGTATAAACGACCTCTTCTGGCCGGTCTTCTGGATGGCGGTAGTAATCTTCGTTCTGGTTCAGGGCGCCTTGCTGGTGGCGGTGTTCCTATTCCGGGAACGCAAGGGGAAACAACGACCCGAGCCGAAGCAACTCAAAGGAAACTCACGGCTGGAGTTGCTCTGGACAGTGGTGCCTACGCTTATCCTGGCGGGAATCGCGGTACCTACCGTAACCACATTGTTCGATCTGGCGGAGTGTCCGAGCGGCGCTATGGAGATCGAGGTCATCGGACACCAGTGGTGGTTCGAGTATCAGTATCCGGATTCGGGCATAGTCACAGCCAACGTGATGGTGATCCCCGAAGACACCGAGGTATGCGCGAAGATGACATCGGAGGATGTCCTGCACAACTTCTGGATTCCGAAACTGGCGGGAAAGCGCTACCTGGTGCCGGGCCAAGAAACCGAACAACGGCTGTACGCCGACGATCCCGGCGAATACTGGGGACATTGCGCCGAGTTCTGTGGCCTCAGCCACGCTCGTATGAGGGCCCGTGTGATCGCCATGACCCGATCGGACTTCGACGAGTGGGTGGCGAATCAGATCCTGCCGGCGGTGACGCCCGAGCCGGGTTCCGCAGCGGAAGACGGAATGGAAGTGTTCCTGACCGGAGCGTGTATCGGATGCCACGTCATAGACGGGGTAAACAACCCGGACCCGGATACGCTCGCGGTGCCCGCGCCGGATCTCACACATTTCGCCAGCCGACACGTTTTCGCGGGAGCTACCCTTCCCGACGGGCTGAATCCGACCCAGGCCGACTGGGAGGAGAGCCTGAAACTCTGGCTTGCCGACCCGCCGGAATGGAAACCAGGGTCATTCATGCAGTACCTAGGGCTGACCGCCGAGGAGATAGACGACCTGGTGGCCTACTTGTCAACGCTGGAATGATGGATCGAAGGAGGCGCCGATGGCTATCGATTTGACACCCGACACCATCCGACCACCGGCCACCACCCTCTACCGCCGACCCCGGCTGACCACCGGGTTCTGGGGGTGGATAACCACTGCCGACCACAAGAAGATCGGCCTGTTGTACGGGTACACGGCCTTCGCCTTCTTCATCGCCGGCGGCTTGGAGGCGCTGCTGCTGCGGATCCAGCTGGCGGGTCCCGACGGCGCCTTCCTGAGCGCAGCCGAATACAACGGACTGTTCACGACGCACGCCGTAACGATGATCTTCCTCTTCGTCATGCCGATCTCGGCCGCCTTCTTCAACTACCTGCTTCCGTTGATGATCGGCGCCCGTGACGTGGCGTTCCCCCGAATGAACGCGGTTAGTTACTGGATCTTCCTGTTCGGGGGCTTGTTCATCTACTCCTCCCTGCTCTTCGCCACTTCTCCCGCTCCTCTCGGCGGGAACCTGCCCGGGGGGGCCGCCGACGCCAGCATGCTGGGATCGATACCCAATAGCGGATGGTTCATCTACGCCCCGAACAGTGGTCTGGAATACTCGCCGGGAACTTCGCTGGACTACGCCGCGCTGGGTCTGCAGATGCTGGGCGTGGCTTCGCTCATCTCGGCGGTCAACTTCATCGTGACAATCCTCAACATGCGGGCGCCGGGCATGCGGTTGCTGCGGATGCCGGTGTTCGTCTGGATGACCCTGGTGGTGGCGCTGCTCTTGTTGTTCTCGCTGCCGATAATCGCCATAGCGCTGTTCATGCTCACCTTCGATCGCCAGTTCGGAACCCTGTTCTTCGTACCGGAAGCGGGTGGGGATCCGATCCTGTGGCAACATCTGTTCTGGTTATTCGGACACCCGGAGGTCTACATACTGATCCTTCCCGCTATGGGTATCGTGTCCGAAGTCTTGCCGGTGTTCTCCAAGAAGCCGTTGTTCGGATACCCCGCAGTCGTCTTTGCGGGCGCCGCCATCGCCTTCCTGGGTTTCGGGGTGTGGGCGCACCACATGTTCTCCTCGGGAATCCCGACCGTGGCCCAAGCCGCATTCGGCCTGTCGACCATGACCATCGCCATCCCCACAGGAATCAAGATATTCAACTGGCTGGGAACTGTCTGGGGTGGTCGGATCAGGCTCAATACCCCGATGCTATTCTCGCTCGGCTTCGTGGCCCTATTCGTGATCGGCGGCCTGTCCGGCGTAACGCATGCGGTGGTCCCCTCCGACTGGCAGCAAACAGATACCTACTATGTGGTGGCCCATTTCCACTATGTGCTGTTCGGAGGCGCCATCTTCGGGCTCTTCGCGGGTATCTATTACTGGTTCCCGAAGTTGTTCGGCCGCATGTATAACGAGGCTCTCGGCAAGTGGCACTTCTGGCTGATGTTCATCGGCATGAACCTCACTTTCGGACCCATGCATTGGCTGGGTATGCAAGGCATGGTCAGGCGAACCTGGGTATACCCTGAGGATGCCGGTCTAGGCTGGTGGAATGCTGTGGTGTCGGTGGGCGCCTTTGTGATCGCCCTGTCGATACTGGTATTCATGATCAATTGGATCTACTCGAAGCGGCGGGGCCGACCGGCGCCTGACGATCCGTGGGACGCCCGGACGCTCGAGTGGACCATGCCCTCCCCCACCCCTGAATACAACTTTGCCGAGGAACCCGTGGTCACCTCGCTGGACGACTTCTGGTATCACAAGTATGACGAGGACGAGGACGGGAGAGCGGTCCGCAAGGAGAACGCCGACAAGGTGGTAACCGACCTGATCTACAAGAACGGTCATCCCGATCACGAGATCCACCTGCCTGCCCCCTCCTACTTCCCTTTCTTCGTAGGTATGGGGATCATGGTCATCGCCTACGGAATCCTCTACCACACCCGGGTATGGGGTATCCCGCTGCTGGTGGCGGGGGCGATCCTTACCATCGGCGCCTTGGTCGCCTGGGGTTCGGAACCCCTGGAGGAGGTCCATGAGGATCACCATGACGGAGAGCCGCCCGGCGACGGTTCCGACCAGGATGCTCAAGTGGCCTCACCGGGCGAGGGGATCGGTTGATGGCCGCGCCTGCGCACGATCAGGCAGGGAGCCCCGCCCACCACCAGATGACCGGGATCGACAACCGGAAGCTGGGGATGTGGGTGTTCCTCAGCTCGGAGTTCCTGTTCTTCGGAGCTCTTATCACCAACTACCTACTGTTCAAGGGTCGAGACTTCGGACCCGAGGCGCTCTACCCGGTCGAGTTGTATGACATTCCCTTTACGTCGATAAGCTCGTTCGTGCTGCTGATGAGTTCCCTGACGATGGTCCTCGCCCACTCCGCCCTCGCCCGCCATGACCAGGAACAGACCAGGACATGGCTATTCGCGACCGCCCTTCTGGGCATAGTGTTTGTAGCGGGCCAGTTCTTCGAGTTCGGAGAGTTCATACTGCACGGCCTGAAGCTGAACGTGAATCCGGCGGCGAGCGCCTTCTACATGTTGACCGGGTTCCACGGCGTCCATGTGGTAATCGGGGTGCTGATGCTCCTGATCCTCGCCTTCAAATCACTCAGGATCGGAGGCCTCTCCGAATCCGAAGGGATGAACGTGGAGTTGGTCGGTCTTTACTGGCACTTCGTCGATATCATCTGGATCGTGATCTTCGTTCTTGTCTATCTGATCCAGTAGAGAAGTGGGAGCAGCGATGGCCGACAACACCCACCACCATCCCCAACCGAGGCAATATGTAACGATTGCCATCGTGCTGGCCGTGCTGACCGCGGCCGAGGTTGCGCTCTTCTACCTGGAAGAAGGCGTTGACACCGTTGGTCAAACTATAACGGTCCCCGCACTGCTTATCCTGAGTGCTTTGAAGTTCTATCTGGTTGTAGCGATGTTCATGCATCTTCGCTACGAAAAGCCGCTCCTGTCCCGCTTCTTTACCGTCGGCGGCGTGCTAGCCGGCGGGCTGTACCTGATAACGCTGGCCGCCCTCGGCGCGGTCACCCTCTTCTGACAGGGCTACTGCAAGCAAGCCCGCCGCAGCCGTCTACCCTTAGTATGACCGCCCCTGCACCACTATTTGGCAAGGACCTCTTGACGTGATACCGGCTTGGCATCCGCATCCCGACGTGTGGGCGTTCGTGTTCGTTCTGGGATTCGGTTATTTGTACGCTATCCGACGGTTGGGACCCTTGTTAAACATCGAGACGCCGCTGGTAACACCCCGTCAGGTCATGCTCTTCATATCGGGTCTCCTGTCGCTTTGGGCGGTTTCCGACTGGCCCTTCCACGACATCGCCGAACAACGGTTGTTCCTGTTCCATATGATCGAACACATGGTGCTGGCCCTGGTAGCCGCACCGCTGCTGCTGGCGGGAACCCCGGCGTGGTTGCTGCGGCGTATCGTAACCCACCGGCGGGTCCTGCCGACGGTGAAGCCGCTCACCCGCCCGCTGGCCGCCTTCTTCATCTTTAACGGTGTCATGGTCGGAATCCACTGGCCCGAGATCGTCAACCTGATGGTTACATCCGGCATCTACCACTTTCTGATCCACGCCCTCTTGCTGGCCGCATCGGCCGTCATGTGGTTGCCCGTGTTGAGTCCGGTTCCCGAGGTGGCGCAATTGACACCTCCCATCCGTATGATCTATCTGTTCGCCCACTCGCTACTACCGACTATCCCCGCCTCTTTCCTGACCTTCGGCCGGGAGCCGCTGTACAGGTTCTATGCGGAGGCCCCTCGACTCTGGGGGATAGACGCCGTCACCGACCAGACGATGGCCGGTCTGGTAATGAAGTTGGGAGGCGGCGCCATCCTGTGGGGTGTCATCGCGGTGGTCTGGTTTCGATGGTACGCCTACGAGCAGCAGTGGGAGGCCCTGGAACGACAACTTCGCGAAACTCCATGAAGCAGCTCAAGCTGATCCTGGTGGTGATCTTGTTGGTCACAGCGGCAAGTTGCGCTGGTAAGCGCCCGGCCGAGAACGATCAGTTCCAGGAAACGATCCGGGGAGTTGTTCTGGAGGTGAATGGAGATCTCACCTCGATCGAATCATTCGTAGTCCGAACCGACGACGGCGAGGTCCTGGAGGTGCGACCCGCGCCGGACGGGGACTTCCGCTTCCCTCTACCACACCTGCGCGATCATCTTCGTACATCCGAACCTATCCTGGTGGAACTGGACCGTACCGTAAACCCACCTTGGGCGACCGCTATCCGCGACGCCGACAACCCGGCCTGGCATGGGGCTGCTCCGTCAACCCTTGCATCCACCGACGACCTCCGCCTCCACGGAGGCATGGAGACCTCCTGATCAGACGTTACGCGCTATCAGGCCTGGGATCGGGGCTCCTGCTCCTCATAGCAAGCCCCGCCAATGCCCATGGTGTGGGTGGACGAACCGACCTGCCGATTCCCTTCTGGCAGTTCGGCTGGGCCGCCGGCCTCGCCGTCCTCGCCTCCTTCCTGGCGATGGGCAGGTTCTGGCCGGAACCGCGCCTCGGGGCGGCCGCCGCCGGTCGCATACTTCCCGAATACGCACAGAAAACGGCTCGGATCCTGCTCCGGCTGACACGGTTCATCGGCTTGGCGGTGTTCGGATTGTTGCTATACGCCGCGCTCCGGGGCGACAACACCATCACATCCAATATCGCACCGTATCTTTTCTTCATCATTTTCTGGGTCGGTATCCAACTGGTTTCGACGCTGCTCGGCGACCTTTGGGCTGCCTTCGACCCGTTCCGTACCCTCGCCGATCTGAACGTCATGATCCGGAGACGGCTAGGCGGCGGATCAGGCGCCCGTACCGTGCCGGGGATCCATCACGGTTGGTGGGCCGTGGTAACGATATTCGCCTTCACATGGTTGGAACTCGCCTACCACCGGGGGGCCGAACCGCGTAGCATCGGTGTTTTCCTGCTTCTCTACACCGCTCTCATGGTGGGTGGCGCAGCCCGGTGGGGCATTCAATGGGTTCGAATGGCGGACGGCTTCGGAGTGTTGTTCTCTCTTTTGGCCACCATGTCACCTACATACAGGGACGAATCAGGAAAGCTCCGCTTGCGGACGCCGATGGTCGGGCTGGCCGGGCTGGAAACCACGCCGACCACGGTCAGGTTCGTTCTTGTGGTACTGGGCGCCACCACCTTCGACGGCCTGTCCCGGAGTTCATTCTGGCTCGGAATGGTATCCAACCGATCCGGTTGGGAAACCACCGCGTTCAACACGGCGGGTCTGTTGTTCGGTATCGGGCTGGTGATGTTCGTGTACCGGATCGCTATCTCGATGATGTCAAGGATCACAGGACAGCCGGAAGCGGAGTTGGGCGACGCCTTCGCGCCATCACTGATCCCGATAGTGATCGCCTACACCGTAGCCCATTACTTCAGCTTCCTCATTCTGGACGGGCAAGCCGTGATCAGGCTCGTCTCCGACCCATTCGGCGCGGGATGGAACCTGTTCGGAACTTCCGGATTCAGGGTCGACTATACGCTCCTGTCGCCTTCCGCCATCGCCTGGATCCAAACCGCTTCAATCGCGGCGGGGCATGTTTTGGCGGTGATCGTCGCCCATGATCAAGCTGTCGGACGTTTCCCGCCGCGGTTGGCTGTCCGTTCCCAGTATCCGATGCTGGGAGCGATGATCGCCTATACGGTGGGCGGCTTGTTCCTTCTACTCGGCGGCTGATGGTGGTGCATTCCCCTTCGTCGACCCCTAGGGCCCTGGGACACGCCCGTCAGGTCTCAGAGAATTGAAACCTCGTATACCACTGCGTGGTCATCGGATGGGCCCTCCTCCCCGGACTCCGAACCGGATGCTGCGATCAGGGCGATCATCAGCAGGACTACCCCCACCCCGGCGGCCGCGACCAGGACCTCACTCTTGGTAACGCGCAGATTTGGTTTCGAAGCCATCAGAGAGGCAAAAGCGAGGATGCCCAAAGCTCCGAGAATAGCGATCAGCGGAGCATACCCGTGATAGCGAAGCAGCAGTAAGCCCAGGCTGACGACGATGACGAGGATCACCAGACCCGACGCTACCGGCAGAAGAATCGCATCGGACAACCTCCGCTTTACGGTCATGGCGTCATCCGCTTCCCCTCCGACCAACCTGGCCGACAGAGCCATTGCCTGGCCAACCCCACCTACCACCGCACCCATAAACACCGCGGCCGCCAGAACTCCCAGGACCGTAGAAAGACCCACAGATACCAACCTGGTCCCGGATAGCGACGACTCCGCCAGCGCGTACATAACACCACCAAGTCCGCTACCGAGGATCAAGCCGACAAACCCACCGACGAATACCGACCCGAGGGTAGTGGCGAGGGTGTCATAAGCAGGCGACCGGAACCTACCGGCGCCCCTGGCCACCAGGTTGATGATCGACCCGGCCACCGCCCACAACGCGGCGGTGATCACCACCATCGTCCAGGTAACCTCCACAGCCGGGGCGCCTTCGGATGTAGTTTCCGACATCCGACCCAGAATTGCAGGCATTTGCGCAACGATCATCAGCAGAACAAGCACCGGACCCAGACCTGCTCCGGACTTCGCCCCCAAACGGATTCGGTCAGCCAGGGAAGCCGGCTCGATCGGTTCGATCTCTTCTTCGACTATCTCTACTTCGAGACCTGTCGGGACCTCGAATACAGGAACCGGCGGAGGTTCGACGCCCGCTGCGACGGAAGCCGGCGCCTCCGGTGACGGTTGCGGCGCGGTGACCGGAGGCGGCGCCTCTTCAACCGTGGTCGTCGCAGCCAATCCTTCGCCGTCGCCCGCCCAAGCGGAGAGTACTTCTTCAACCGCCACACCCTGTGCTTCGGCACGCGCCGCGGCGGAACGCTCCACCAAGTGCTCAGGCGCCCCTCCAAGGAGCGCCCCTATCGTCGAGAGTCGGGAATCCGGCATGCCCCGGATTCTAGCCCCGGTTTTCGTGGGTTGGCTTCATGGATGATGATCGCAAGTTCAATGGTGTAATCTCGGACTTCTGACCTGGGAATACGGCTCATCATCAGCCCTCCGCAAGGGTGAGACGCTCTACACCCGCCGAGTAAAGGATGGGGGCCGGCAGGATAGCGGGCTCGAGATTGAACCATGTGGTTCGGGTGGGGCGGAACCGAGTATCCTCCCGAACGCTCATCGCGGGGTCAGGTATCGTCAGTCGTCTTGTCCGAGCGATCACGAACCCGCCCCCGTCGCTCCGCCCAGAAGATCAGCAGCAACCCGGCCAGCGCGATCCCGAAGCCTATGACGTAATCGTAAGGATGATGGGCCAGCATCGCTCCTGACTCCTCTCGTCATCTGGTCGGGATGTCTCGCCTCGGCAGGATATACCGCCTGCCGTCCCCTCCGCCGACGGGACATCCGGAACGGACTGCCATGGTCGTCACTCCTCACGGGCGTCTACCCTCGGAACCACCCGAGACTTCACGAAAGGCTATACAACCTCACGCTGGAAAGGCACAGCGCGGGACCTATCGCCGGATCCTGCCATGCGGACTACGGGACGGATCAGGAGGACAACCCTTTCTGTAGACAAAGTACTGTAAAGAACCGGAGAAGGGTAGACTACCTGAGCGTCGTGAACGGGACCGAACCATGGCATTGGTAGATCGTCATTACATGAAGCGGGTGATACCCGTTGTCGGCCTTGCCTTGGCCTTGGCCGCCTGTGCGGGTGGTGATCCCGACAAGGTCACCTATCGCGACACCGAAAACCGCTCGCTGTTCGAGTTGCCCAGGGACTGGAACCTGTACCGCGCCGACGAACTCGTTCAGGCACAGTCCGTCCCCTTCCTGCCGAACGCGGGAGGCGCTATGGTCTCATATGTAGCTTTCGACGGCGCCGCCGGGCGTAATCTCAGCAATCTGGTCACCGGAGCGGCGGAGTCCCCATATCCTCTCGGCGCCCAGATCATCCGACAGATCACCCCTGAGGAGAAGAACCTGCTCTCGAACCAGTTCATGGCGGAGTCCGCCTACGCCACCTACAGTCCCAGCCTCGGGGTCCAGATCATCGACCTTACCGCTGATCCGGCTTTTGACAGGGACTACGACGGTATACGGGGTTATCTGGGCGTTACGCAGGGTGACAATTCCCTGGAAGGGGTTATTTATCTGCGGGCTGTCCATAATCCGGACGTGACCGAACTGTACTCGATTGCGGTGGGCTGCTCGATCGAATGCTTCACCCGTGAACGGGAGGACATCGAACAAGCGGTCAACTCGTGGGTTGTCAATACGAGGAAGTGAGAATCTGATGAAGACCGACGTCCGTCGCCGTTCTCCCACCTGGGATCGCATGAAGTTTGTCGTGTTGATCCTGTTTTTCCTGGGTATCAACATAACCGCCAAGGTGAACGCCCCGTTTACCACCTTCTTCCAGGCGATAGGAGATGTCTGGAACGAAACGTTCGGCAGAATACTCCTGCTTGCCCTCCCGCTCGAAGCCCTCCGCCAGATCCACTACTTCGTCTCGGAAAAGAAGGGTGCATACAACCACTTCTGGACCCAGAGGGTATTCGGCGGACTGGAACGTCAGGCCCACCGGCGATTCAAACCGTGGACCAGATTCCGGCTTGGTCGGTATGTGCGGATTCTCATCTTCCTGCTGATCCTCGGCTCGGCGGTGGACTACTTTGTAGCCGACGTAAGCTCCCCGGTGGAAGCCCTCATCCAGCTACCGCGCATCCTGGCCAGGAACTTGCAGCAGTTCATAATGTTCCTGTTCGCTCCCCTTTTCCTGATTATCCAGTTCGGAGCGTTGTTCTGGTTCCTGTCCCGTGGAGGCGTGGACACGGTGATGCCGGAGGAAATCGAAACCCGCTATACGGATGTCTGGGGACAGGACCATGTCCTCGAACTCGTTCAGGAGAACGTCGGGTTCCTCGAACGTCCGGATGAGATCGAGGCGCAGGGTGGCTACATCCCGGGAGGCATCCTTCTCTGGGGTCCGCCGGGAACCGGCAAGACCCTCATCGCCGAAGCAACATCAGGCGAAGTCGGTCTACCCTTCGTGTTCGTCGAACCCGGCGCCTTCATCAACATGTTCTTCGGCGTCGGCATTCTGAAGGTCAAGGGACTCTTCCGTAAGCTCCGCAAACTCTCCCTGCGCCATGGCGGGGTGGTGGTGTTCTTCGATGAGGCCGACGCCCTCGGAAGTCGAGGCGCCCTTGCCCAGGGTGGAGGACCGCCCCAGCCTCACCATCCTCTCACTGACAACCCCGGATGCAACGGTTTCTCATACCTGAGCCCCCAGGCGATGAGCGTCATCGACGCTGAAAACACCGCTCCACCATCACCGGAAGCCAAGTCCGATGAGCGGATCCCCAAGGCTCGACTTGACCGGATAATCATGGGCGGAGGAATGGGCGGGGGTGGAATGGGTACCCTGCAGGCGCTCCTTACCGAGATATCCGGATTGAAGAAGCCGCGGGGTATCACCAACAAGATGCGCAAGATGCTGGGGATGAAGCCCAAACCACCACCGAAGTACCGGATCTTCATCATGATGGCCACCAACCTGCCCAGCGTGCTCGATCCGGCGTTGTTGCGACCTGGTCGGATCGACCGGATATACAAGGTCGGCTACCCGACCAAGGAAGGGCGAAAGAGAACCTTCGAAGGCTACCTGGCCAAGGTTGATCACAACTTGACCAGCCTGCAACTCGATGAGCTGGCCGCCAAGACACCTTATTACTCCGGAGCGAAGATCAAGGACCTAGTAAATGAAGCTCTGATACTCGCCAAGAGGGGCGACCGGGACACCATCACCTGGGATGACGTCTGGCGAGCAAAAACGTTGAAGGAAATGGGTCCGGCGGAGGGTTTCGAGTATGTAGAGCGAGAAGAGTTCGCCGTAGCCATCCACGAAGCCAGCCACGCCGTGGCCGCCCACCTGTTGAAGGCCAACCACAACATCGATCTTGCCACCATCGAACGACGCGGGGATGTAGGCGGCTTCGTCTCCTACATCGCCCTTGAGGATCGGTTCGTCCAGTGGAAGACCGAGTTGGAGGTGGATATCAAGGTGTCCCTGGCCAGCCTCGCCGGTGAAAGGATGTTCTTTGAAGGTGACAACTCGATGGGTGTAGGAGGCGACCTTCGTAACAGTACGACGATCGCGAGCCGCATGATCGGGGTGTGGGGGATGGGCGATAACCTAGCTTCGAGCGCCGGGATGCCGCAGCACGCCCTCGACCAACCGCCCGACCCGACAGGCAAGATCGCCAAGAGCATGAACGCCCAGATAGAACACCGGCTACACCGGCTATACGACGAAGTGTACGACATGCTTGATGAATACAAGGCAGCCGTGTTCAACGTGGCCGTTCGCCTCCAGCAGAAAAAGACCATCCCCGGCGATGAAGTCGCGGAGATAATCGGTCTCGAAGCCGGTGCGGTTACCACGAGCAAACCGGTCGGCTTCGCCGCGGTCAGCGCAGATGATCACCGCGAGGCCTTAGGGATAGGAGTGCGTGTCGACGCCGCTGATCCTGACGTGGAATCGCAGTGAACACGGCAGGGTACTGACCTGCAAGACATCCGGTTGGCCGACAGACTCCGACAAACACCCGGGTCGAGGGATCGCGGCATCTATCCTCTCCTATTTCGGCGCCCTCCTGGTGACCGGGTCTTGTTTTGTCTGGGAGGCCGGTGTCGTGGTACGGCCACGCCGTCACCGGCGAATTTTTCGGCAACCGGGACCCGAGCCCTAATTTTTCATGCAGGGGTTGATTGGGTAACCGAGCGAGATGTAAAGAACTCTCTGACCTGGGAGGATAGCCGCTTGGTGGCCCCGCCTGGCTGGGGTGTTACACTTCACCCGAAGGTGAAGGCCGGGACGCCCCAGGAAAAGTGGGCTTGACGTGGCCTTTTTTGACTTCGGTGTGTCCGGGGCATGAAGAATCAGGGCGAGTGCATTGACCCAAGACTCCGGTAATGGCGCCTACCCGACGGCGTGAACCAGATCTACCACCGACTTGATACCGAGCACTGCTGTCACGCTCGAATCCACCTCAGGGTCCCGTTCCTCGCCGACAGGAGATAGAACCCCGCCGGCGCCCTTGGTTTCGACAGGCTGACGACAAAGCGTGATTCCCGCCACACGGACCCCGAGTCCACCCGACGCGGGCGCCAGCGAAGGACCACCCACCATGCCGGGATTGAAGGACCCGTCAACGTATGCGACCGGTCCGTGTCCGCTTGGCGACACAGCAGCCACTGTTCCTCGAAAGACAAACGGGAAGTCGGCAGCTTCACCAAGACCTCGCACCCCGCGCAGATACCCGACAGAGAAGACCGCGTCTGAAACATCGGGCATTTCCGATTCAGAACCCAAATCGAGGGGTGGGATGGGCGGCCCTGATCTGACCCGACATACCGCGAGACGTCCGTCGGCAACCGCTCCGATGCGGGTTATCCCCAGCATCCGGTTGGCGCCTTCGAGGGTAACCAGTAGATGTTTGGTAGCTTTACCCACTACCGCGGCGGAGGTAACCAGAATCGGCGCTCCGTCACACTCGACCACAAATCCGCTCGCCTGCCCGGAAGGGCTGATGGTTCGGACAACCCTGGCGATCAACTCCCTCGAGAAAAGCGAACCCGACCGCCGCAGATTAGTCTGCCTACCGATCACCGATGAACACCACCGCCTGTTGAGGCAATCAAACCTTGCGGGCCAGGAGAAGTCCGTCGCCGATGGGTAAAAGGCTTACCTCCACCCGAGGGTCTTGGCCGGCTGTTCGGTTGACGTCCCGCAGCGCGGTAGTAGTCGTATCAGTGTGCGCCGGGTCTGCTACCCGCCCACCCCATAGAGCGTTATCGACCAGCATCAAGCCGCCGCTTCGCAGCAGGCGTAAACATCGCTCGTAATAGTTCGGATAGTTTTCCTTGTCCGCATCGATGAAGGCCAAATCGTACGACCCCGACTCACCCTCGTCGATCATGGTGTCGAGAGTCTCAACCGCGGGGCCTAGACGGAGATCGATCTTGGAGGCCACCCCCGCCCTTTCCCAGTAACGCCGAGCGATTGATGTGTATTCGGCGCTGACATCACACGCCACCAGACGCCCATCCTCCGGTAGGGCCCTAGCCACGCTAAGGCTGCTGTATCCTGTAAAAACACCTACCTCGATCGCCCGCGTAGCTCCGATCAACCGAGTCAACATGCTCATGAACCAACCCTGATCAGGCGATATCTGCATGCCGGATTCGGGAAGCCGGGCTGTCTCCACTTTGAGGTCGGCTAGTACCGGATCCTCTCGATGGGTAACTGTGAGTATGTACTCATTCAGAGCCGGATCGATGAACGCATTCTGGTTACTCATTGGTTCCCCACCCGACAGGTCGACATAAGGGCGGATGGCTCTTGAGGGTTACCCCCGGGTAGCTTGCATGGATAGACACCCCTTCCCGTAGAGAAACCAGCAGACGCTTGAGTCACACACATAACAGGTAGCGTAGCGCCCCGGTAGCGTGTCACGGTATCGAGCCCCAGGGGTAGTAGCACCGGGGAGGAGGTCGATGGTTCATTCATCACAGGATCCAGGAATCGGGACCTATGTAAGCGCCGGGGGTAACAGTTCGGTGCGGCCGGCTAGGTTCATCGGAATAAGACTGCATCCGCGAGCAATCGGACGGACAGGCTCGAGCTGGAAAACGTCGATCAGGTTAACTTCACGGCTGCCAACCTGCATCATGTGCCTACCATCCCCGATCGGTTTCATCGTTACCAGATCAGCAACCGATTCGGCGGGCACCGGCCACACTCGGGTGTGGTCACCGCTGCTCAAGTTCCAGACCACTACCTCCGGCGCGGCGAGTTCGGCCACATAGGCCAACGATTGATCGTCGAACCATCCGGTGACGCCGTCGGTGGGTAAGAACCTGTCTATCCCGGGTGGACCGGCAATCACCGCGCCTTGATCGTCAACCAGGAGGTAGGTCAGCACGGCGGATCGACTTCCGGTTACCGGGTCTTGCTCGACCAGCGATACGACAGAGCGAACACCGGAGGGACTTCTGAACGCCTCGACAGGAACCAGAGGAAGACCGGATGCTGACAGCCCTATGGGACGAGACCAGACAAGCGTCCCGTCGATCGGATCCACCGCATGGATTGCGAACACACCTGAAGGTTCATCAAAAAACCGACCGGTGACCAGGATTAGTTCACCGACCGGGGCAAGTACCGTCTCCAGACTTCCCACCAGCACTGCGATAGGGCCGACCGCGCTCTCGACCACTATCGGTCCGGGATCGATGCGCACGACCTTGTCTTCTATCAACTCTACGAGAGCCGGTGTTTCTCCGCCCGAAGCCGCGTAGATACCCGACCCGAAACCCACAACCCTGACAGCTTCCACGCCCGCGTGTCTAGTCCAATTCGCGGTGAGAGGGGAGTACCACAGGAGGGCGCCGTCGAGCAAGACCGGTTCGGCGACCGGATCGACGTCAGGGCCTGACGGCAGGCTCGAGGCTGGGACAACGCGCAGCCTGGTCTCGGGGAAGATGCCGATGATGCCCCTCCCGGGATCGTCCGGCACAGAGGAGAGTGCTACCTCAACGGAAAAGGCATTGCCTCTCCGGCTACCGGCTAGGCGGATCAACTCACCGGGTTGACGGTCTCGAAGTACTTGGAGCAGAACCTCGCGGGAGTCTGTCCGAACGCCGTCAACCGAGGTAACAATGTCGCCTGCTCTGAGAACACCATAGGCGCCGGTTCCCTCGAATACCTGTAAGATACGCACTCCATCCCCAACAGTCACAGAACACTCCTCCTCTTCAGAGAAGAGAGACTCGGTGTCGGTTGGATTGATCCAGTCGGGGATAACTTCGGTCGGAAGCGTGAGTGGCGGCCCCTCCGCCACGGGCTGCGAGCACGCCCACCCCGCGACCGTAAACGCAACCAGGTAGGCGACAGTGAAAGATCGCCGGATCACACTAGAAGGGTACTCGAAAACCGACGGTCGGCCCGAACGTCCGATGCTAAACACCCTGGTCAGCAGGCGGAGGGCCAACCCACCCCGTCATTTCCACCACCCTCCTAGCCCTGATTCTTCTTCATGCCCGGACACACCGAACCAAAAGGCCGCCTCAAACCCGACTTTCATGGGCGTCCCGGCGTTCACATCAGGGTGACGGGGGCGCCCCGGCTAGGCAAGGCCATCACGTAGCTATCTTCCCTGGTAATGTGACTCATATCATCTCTCTCGGCTACCCATCCAAAAACCCTGCATAAAAAAATTGGGGCTAATGACAGGCGGGCGCAGCATAACTCACCCGCCTTGTCGAGTCACAGCGCCCAGGTCGTCAACCGCGAAAACGTACTCGGTGACCGGACTTCCACCCACCAGATGCTCATGCACGATTCGGTCCAGCACCTCCCCGCTTACCGAGTGGTACCACACACCGTCCGGATACACGACCGCGATGGGTCCCTGCTCGCAGATGCGTAGACAGTCGACCTTCGACCTGAGAACACTTCCCTGTCCGGGCCGGTCCAGTATCGGGGCCTGTGCAAGTTTGCCCTGCCAAGGTGGAGGAGCGGAGGCAATGTCAAGGGACTTGGTGGCTGACTTGAGTCGTCGCCAAGCGGCCACACTCTCCTCGAAGCTCGAGCAGCGGGGGTTGGTCTGCTGGGCGCACAGGAAGATATGACGCTGGAGACTGCCGATCGACAGCGCCGAGGCGATCTTCTCCAGACGTTCCTGACGAACCCTCACGCGACCTCGATTCCAGGGCTCTCCACTGCCCTAACGAACTTGCCGATCACCGATGCCGGAGAATCCACCTCCTCCAATCCCTGGAGCAAACCGGTCACCCTGTGCTGAGGAACCGCCATCAATAACCCCCCGCTGGTCTGCGCATCCGCCAGAATCTTGAGGTCGGTCTCTTCGACCCGGCTGGTGACGACCGGCCAGACAGAACCCAGGTTCCTCATGCTGCCCCCCGGATAGACGCCCGCCTCGACCAACTCCCTGACTCCGGCGAGAATCGGAACCGAAGCCATATCCAACCGGGCGGACACCATCGAAGCATCCACTATCTCACGTAGGTGTCCCAACAACCCGTAGCCGGTCACGTCGGTGGCGCATCGCACACCTGCCGATACCATCACGGAGGACGCCGACCCGTTGAGGGTGGACATGACCTCAACCGCGGTGTTGCGAAGTTGTCTGGTGACAGACTGCTGCTTGACCGCGGTGGCGACTACTCCGGTACCCAGAGGTTTGGTCAGTACGATCGCATCGCCGGGCTTAGCTGCTGTGTTAACGGTCATGCACGATGGATCCACGATGCCGGTCACGGCGAAACCGTAAAGAGGTACCTCGCTGTCGATCGAGTGCCCTCCCGAGATGGTGGTCCCGGCCTCGGCCATGGTGTCAGCGCCGCCAAGCATCACTTCGGAGAGTACCGACATCGGTAGCTTTGCCCTCGGCCAACCCACCAGTTGCAGGGCAGTCAGCGGATGGCCCCCCATCGCGTAGACATCGGACAACGCGTTGGCGGCCGCGATCCGACCCCAGTCGTAAGGTTCGTCGACGATGGGCGTGAAGAAGTCCACCGTCTGGACCAGCGCCTGGCTTTCGTTCAGCGCGTAGACGCCCGCATCGTCGGAAGTGGATAGCCCGACCAGCAGATCCCGGTGCGAGGTGGCCTGATGGGTTGCAAGAGGGCGCAGGACCTGCGCCAGCTCGTCCGGACCGAGCTTGCATGCTCAGCCGGCCCCCGGAGAGAATGACGTAAGCCGGATCTCTGTCATTCGCAGCCTCCTTCCTCGCGGTTCTATCAGCATGGTTCACGTCGGAGTCTGCCACAATTCGACCGATTCAGGGAATGGACGACGGGCATCGAGGTTTGTGGATCCAACGGAGCCTCCCTACGCCCCGACCATACAAGGGCACCCGTATAGCGACTGATTTCACCACTCTTTTGACGACAGTTAATCATTCCTGGAAAACTCAGTTAACCTGTCATGTATGACCGACTCGCCCACATGGTTGACGGACGCCGCATATCGGAAACTCCAGGAGGAGTATGACACTCTGACCACGGAAGGCAGGATCCGGATTGCGGATCGGCTTGCCGAAGCGCGCGCCCATGGTGACATCAGAGAGAACGCCGATTACGACGCCGCCAAGACCGAACAAGGTTTGATGGAGGCCAGAATCCGTAAGCTCCGACACCTTCTGGACAACTCCGTCGTCGGGGAGGTGGGAGGCGAACAGGACAGCAATACTGTACAGATCGGATCGCTCGTTACTCTGCGCGACGAATTCGGTGACGAAGAGTACCTGGTCGCCGCCCCGGAAAACAGAATCCGAGGGTTCAGCCTTGCCTCTCCGGCCGGACCGCTCGGCGCGGCGCTCCTGGGGGCTTCGAATGGTGACAAAGTTACATACGAGGCGCCTGGCGGAACCTTCGAGGTGGAAATCATCGGAATACGGGCGTTCGAAGGGTGAGGTAGATAGCCACGCTCCCGCCCCGGGCCGGGAGCGTGGCTACAGCCCCTCTCGAAGTTACCGGGATTTCCGTCCCTGATGATCGGCGCCGATCCGATGTTGTTATGTAGTCCCGCGCGAACAGGTCGAATCAAGCGCGACCCGTTAACCCTGATTCTTCATGCCCCGGACACACCGAAGTCAAAAAAGGCCACGTCAAGCCCACTTTTCCTGGGTCGTCCCGGCCTTCACCTTCGGGTGAAGTGTCACACCCCGGCTAGGCGAGGCCACCAAGCAGCTATCCTCCCAGGTCAGAGAGTTCTTTACATCTCGCTCGGTTACCTAATCAAACCCTGCATGAAAAATCGGGGTTAAGGTAGCTCGAGGCCGGTCTACTGATCCAAGTTATGTAGAGGGGTCATCAGACGGACAGCCCGAAGGTCGGTACCGCAGCACTGCATAGGCGGGTGCTGTAAGAGACGGGGATAAGTTGGCCGCGATACCGCAACCGGGGTGTTAGTTGGCGACCGTCGGACCGACAGGACATTTTCCAGTACCCGCCTATACCGCTTGGTAGTCGGACGAGAAAGGATGCACCTTGAGGTTAAGACTTCTACGACCTCGCGAGTTGGCCCTGCGGCTGCGGAATGCGGCGCGTGTGGAGCCCGACGTTGTAGAGGAATACCTCGATACCCATATCCCTCAATGGGAGGCGTTGGCCAGCGCCGATCCACATGACACAGCCGACATCCTCGAGGAACTCGGCGCCGATGCGGCGACTGACCTCTTAGCCGAGCTCAACTCGACTCCTGTCGCCAACATACTGAACGAGATGCGGCCCGAACTCGGCGCCGAACTCCTCGGAGAACTCCCCCACCAGCGGATGTCTGAAGTGATCTCGGCAATGGATGCAGACATGGCGGCCGATCTGATCGGGGAATTGACCGAACAGGACCGGGACATACTGCTCTCCAACTTGAAGGAGGACATCGCCCACGAGCTTCTCGCGCTTCTTCAACATGCCCCTGATTCGGCCGGCGGCCTCATGACAACCGATGTTGCTTCCATTCAGGTCGGCATCACCGCTGGGGAGGCGATCGAAAGACTACGGCAGCTGCACGACCAGATCGAAGACCTGTCGTACGTATATGTTGTTGATCATCAACGTCACCTGGTAGGGGTAGTTTCCTTTCGAGATCTCGTGTTCGCTCGTCCGGGCGTGGGATTGGATGAAACGATGGTACGCGGACCGGTGGCGGTGCGACCGGACACCGACCGCGAGGAGGTAGCCGAGCTTGCTCAACGCTATGGCCTTCTCGGGCTCCCCGTGGTGGACCACTCCGGGGTGTTGATCGGCATGGTGGCCCACGAAGCACTGGTGGATTCAGTCCAAGCCGAAGCGTCAGAGGACTTCGCCGCGGCCATGGGCGCCGGTACCGAGGAGACAATCTTCACCCCAGTAATGAAGGCTGCCACGATGCGGCTCCCTTGGATGGTGGTAAACCTGGCCATGGCGATCGTCGTAGCGCTGGTAATCGAACGACAATCCGGAGTCATCAACGAGATCGGGCCGATCCTGGCGGCCCTGATGCCGGTCGTAGCACTGATCGGCGGTAACGCCGGAGCACAAAGCCTGGCCGTGGTGATCCGGTCCATGGCGATCGACAGCGTAGCCCCCAGTAGGGTGGGGAGGGTACTGATACAGCAGATGACGATCGGCATCGTCAACTCAATACCTATCGGGCTGCTTTCGGCCTTAG
The DNA here is from genome assembly GCA_964516495.1 of uncultured Acidimicrobiia bacterium. Classification (GTDB taxonomy): domain Bacteria; phylum Actinomycetota; class Acidimicrobiia; order Spongiisociales; family Spongiisociaceae; genus JAPPFW01. The sequence goes on from CAZEZF010000009.1 coordinate 23,188, forward strand.
TGGGTCTGGCCTTCGGCGGCAACCTCCGGTTCGGAATCACAATGGCCGCCGCCACCGTCACCAACCTCACGATCGGAACATTTACGGGAACCGGCATCCCCTTGCTATTGCGACGTCTGGGCCTTGATCCGGCCCTCGCATCGAACATCTTCCTCACCTTGGTGACCGATGTGGTGGGTTTCGGGGGGTTCTTGGTGGTGGCGACCCTGCTGCTCCGCTAAACCTGCTGCTGACAGGTAACGCCGAGGTAGCTAGCCCGGATTCCCATCCGAACCCCTGCATTAAAAATCGGGGCTAATCGGCAGGTTGGTCCACGGCGTCTGATGCACTCTCCAAGCGGATCAGTTCGTCCCGCAGCACCAGCGCCAGGACCCCTCGTACCTGCTCCTTCGTGAGACCATGCTCGTACGCGCTAGCCCTGATCTTGGCCTCAAAGTCGGGACTCGGTTGGAACTCGTCCCCATACACCAGGAACTCGAAGCACACTTCCTCGATAGCGTACGGCGCTTCGCCCCTAGTCCGCTCACGAAAGTCGGTTATGACGCCCTGAACCCAGGCATCCGCGTCTAGCTCAGCAGCTACATCCCGCCCTAGATCGGTCAATCGCAGTGGACTGTCGCTCTCGAAGGTCGGATAACCGGGGAAGACCACAAGCAAAGCCCGCTTGAGATCTTTCTGCATCTTCCCGATGACCCTCTCTAGGGTTCCGACGCGTTCACCCAAACCCGAGACGGCCGCGTTCGTACTCTCAACACGCTCATCCAAACCCGTCAACGCAGTATTCGTACTCTCGATGTGTTCGTTTACGTTCGTGAACCAACCAGTACCCTTGGCGAAATCCTTGACCAGACGACCGACGAGGGAATACAAAACCCAAGTCCCACCGGCAACATAGAAGGTTATAGACAGCCAGGACGGGACGCCATCAATCATTTAATCTCTACCCTGTCCAAGACGGTGACCCTTCCGTTTACCGATCGGCCGGTGGATAGGCTCGAACCAGTCACGGGATGGGCGATGATCGCATCGGGACACATGTCGAACAGTTCGATCCGGCTTACGCACCTACAGGCCGACCCACCCATGAGCCTTCCGATTAGTCTTAGGAGCTTGCTGGAAAGACGAGGATATTGTGGGCTCACAGCCCGCTGACATGGGGATTCACGGTTATCAGAGGTGGGCCAACCGAACATGTTCGTCACACTCCTAGATACTATCATCTTATATACTTAGTCGTTCTATATCCTTATATAAGTAGTTTCCCTGGCTTTGTCAAGCTAACAATACATAATCTCCAGAGCTAGTATCCTGAGTCCAGAACAAGACCGCGAAAATCGCTGCGGGTAGACCCCTTCCTTGCGGGCACTCCCCCACCGGCGGCGCCTTTGACCGAGACGCGTCCTCCCATACCCCCGGCGGGGCAGTCTCGAACGAACTTTGATCCCTTCACGCGGTCTAGGTCGACGTCGGAAACAGACCGCCGGTAATTACGGTTAACAACATACAGGAGGGGTAGGACAGAAACGATCCCCAAGACCCGCCGACAGCGGCGTCAGCTGAGAAATGAAGACGGATCCCCATCGCGCAAAGCGGCCTTTGAGGAGATGCGACCAAACGAACTAACCCCAATTCTTCATGCCCCGGACACACCGAACCCGAAAAGGCCACGTCAAGCCCACCAAGCGGCTATCCCTCTCATGTCAGAGAGTTTCTTGCATCTCGCTCGGTTTACCCAACCAAACCCCTGCATGAAAAATCAGGGCTAGGAACCGACCGTGATTCCCGGTATATCAGCGTATGGCCCGTAGAAGGTGACCTCTACGCCGTTCTCGATACGGAGTACGGTATGAGTCTCGAGTTGCTTCTGCTCATCCTCGGTCCGTTCGGCGAGGACGGCCAGTTCGGCCGCCGCGCGGTCGTCCACCACTATGGCGGTGTTCGGAATGAAACGCTCGACCACGTCGTACACCAGATTCTCCAACGCTACCCCCGAGTAGGCGCCCGGTTCGACAACTATGACCAGGGTCTCATGGTCGTCTTCGATGATCCGATGGACGACCTCATAGGTCGGCAAGCCGGAAACGGTCGCGGCGGTCTTCGAAGTTGTCGAGTCCTCGGTACCGACCGCGTCATCACCCCCACCCGGCGTATCGTCGGGAAGTTCGGGTATGGGCGCCGCATCTTCCGCTCCCCCACCATCGGTGGCGGTCGCCGGCATTGAGGTGGTGGGCGGTACGGTGGCGGGGGAAGGCTCGTCGCCGCGGTTGCACCCCGTCACAACGAGCGACAGGGCTACCAGAGTCCAGACCGTTCTCCTGAACCGCATTCGACCACTCATATGTCTTCCTAGCCTTGATTCTTCTTCATGCCCCGGACACACCGAACTCAAAAAGGCCATGTCAAGCGCAGCATCGTGGGACGTCCCGGCGTTCACCCTGCGGGTTAACGGTCACGCTCCGGCCAGGCGAGGCCACCACGCAGCTATCTTTCCAGGTCATGTGGTTCATTTCATCTCTCCCGGCTCCCATTTCAAACCCCTGCATCAAATTGGGTCTAGGCGGGTGCTGAGAAACCCCCGGCTTGACCCGACGTCCGATGGTAAACTCCCTGGTCAGCGGACAGAGGGCCAAGCCAATCATCCGTTTTAAAGCACCTTCCTGGGTGTCGGCTGCCAACAGAGTACACCTATACGAACCCCTATCGGAAGAGTCCGGTCGGGACTCATCGCTTGCAGAGATTCGACTCGCAGCACCACTCCCCGCCCATCTCAGCCGTCGATCAGATCCTTCACCGCCTCCCGGTAGAGTCTCGTCAGGAGGGCGGTAACCGGACCAGGGCGGTAATTACGATCACCTATCGCAACTACCGGTTTGACCTCCTTGACAGAGGACAACACGGCCACCTCATCTGCTTCAGCGAGGCGCGATGACGGGTAACGACCCTCCCGCACCTCAAGACCATGCTCCCGTCCTTGCGCCAACGCTATCCGTCGGGTCACGGAGTCGAGGATTCCTAGGTCGATCGAGGCTGTCTCGACCACCCCATCGACAATCCATATCACCGCGGAGGTAGGACCCTCCAGGATGATCCCATCCCGTGACACCAGAAGGGCGTCATCGAAGCCCGCCGCCTGCGCTCGCCTGGTAGCTGCCATATTCGGAGCGTACGAGAGGGTCTTCACCCCGGCAAGCTCCCATGCGACCCCGGCCGGATGCCAGGGAGCAGGCAGTTCCAAGAGCCGATGTTGTGGAATCAACTCGGGGATATCCGCAGAAAGGACGTAGACGTTAGCGCCCTGATCGTCACCGGAAACGAAGATGCGCAGCACACCATCTCCCTGCTGGGAAGCGACCTGTCTGGCCCACTCCCCGATCCAGAGGATCGGAGGCAGGGAAATACCCAATGCCTCCGCGGAGCGCGCCAGGCGGGCGAGGTGCTCGGCAAGGCCGAACAGATGACCACCGTAAGACCGAAGAGCTTCAAAGCATCCGTCGCCCCTGACCACCATCGGATCGAATATCGAAACGGAGGGAGAAACGGGCCGACCATTCAAGAGCACAGGAGCCATCAGATCACCCACCATACCAACCGTTGGTGATCGGAAGCCGACGATCCCGACCGAACGCCTTGGTGGTGATCTTCACTCCCGGCGGAGATTGTCGGCGTTTGTATTCGTTCCGATCCACCATCTCGGCCACTCGTTCCACCAGCCGGCGGCTGTAGCCCTCCTCCGCAATGTCAGCCACCGATCGGTCCTCTTCTATGTAGGCGGCGAGGATCGGATCAAGCAACTCGTAGGGTGGAAGGCTGTCGGTGTCGAACTGTCCTGGGCGCAGTTCCGCTGACGGCGCTTTGGTGATAGTCGCCTCCGGGATCACTTCACCCAGGGTATTGCGCCACCTGGCAAGCTCGTAGACCCGGGTCTTGAGCACATCCTTGAGCACGGCGAACCCACCGACCATATCTCCGTACAGTGTGGCGTAGCCCACTGCCATCTCCGACTTGTTACCGGTGGCTATAACCATCTCCCCGTGCTTGTTGGAGATCGCCATCAACAAGGTACCTCTGATCCGAGGCTGGAGGTTCTCCTCCGCGACGCCGAAATCCGTACCTTCGAAATGGGGGGCAAGCGCTGCCCCATAAGCAGCGTACAGTTCGGCGATCTCGATCGTATCACAACGAATACCCAGCCTCCGGGCCAGTTCCTTCGAATCACGCACCGAACCCACCGAACTGAACTTGGAGGGCATGGTCACACCTCGGACAGCCTCGGGCCCCAACGCGTCGGTAGCTATGACCGCGGTCAGCGCCGAGTCGATTCCTCCTGATAGGCCTACCACCACCTTGGAGAAGCCGTTCTTCCGCACATAGTCACCCAGACCCAACGTGAGAGCCCGGTAGGTCGCCTCCAACGGAGACAGCGGAGTGGTGGCGGCAGGCGCCGACCGCGCTCGGCGAGGGCGTTCCGGACGGTTGTGTACCACGACCGCGTCCTGACCATTCAACCGACCCTCACCCACTTCTACATCGACCGCGAACAGATCCTCCTCGAAAGAAGGAGACCGGTATCGGACCGAACCCGTTTGGTCGACGACCATCGACCCGCCATCGAATACCAACTCGTCCTGGCCGCCGATGAGGTTCAGGTAGACCACCGGAACACTTGACTCCATCGCCTCCCGCCGGATGTGCTCCAACCGCCGGATATCCTTTGATCTCCGAAAGGGCGAACCGTTTACGTTCAAGAGTATCTGAGCTCCCCGGGCAGCCTGCTCGGAGGGTGGACCGTGGGGTATCCAGATGTCCTCGCATATCGAGACACCCACCACGACCCCACCGATATTCCACACCGCACCGGGATGGGTACCGGGCGCGAAATAACGGGCCTCGTCAAATACCCCGTAATTCGGTAGGAGTACCTTGTGATAGACACCCTGGACACGACCCTGATGCAGTAACGCCACCGCGTTGGCCGCTACCCGCGGCATCGAATCGCGCATCGCCCGATCGCCGGTGTCGAGACGATCGATGAACCCGACGATGACCACCGCTTCTCGAGCCTCGCTCGCCAAGCGATCCAGCATTGCCAGGTTGGCGTCAACAAACCGGCGCCGTATAACCAAGTCCTCGGGTGGATAACCGGGAATGGCGAGCTCCGGGAAGAGCAGAACATCGGCCTCCCGACGCTCGGCCCACCTCATAGCATCCAGTAGGCGGGACTCGTTATAGGACAGGTCCCCGGCGCGGAGATTGAGCTGGGCGCCGGCGACCCGGATGGTCCTCATAGCTGAGAGTCTAGGAAGGTCCTGAAAGATATATCTAGGAGGTTGACTTGGATATCACCTGGCACTCGCAAGGCTCTTGCGGAGGATTTGCTAGGCGAGCCTGAACCCCTCCATTGTCAGGGACTCGCGCAGTATCTCGGCTTCATGAGGACGGACCGATATGGTCAGAACACCACCGCCTCCGTGAGGAGCGTGACGAAGTTGCAGGTCACGCACATCAACCGCGCTATGCTCCAGCGCCCGACCGACGGCTGCAATCTCTCCGGGACGATCTTGCAGGACCACCTCCACCATGACCTCGGTTGACGAGATCCCCCGCCTCGCACGTCGGGCCGCCTCGAATCGGGAAGCCAACAACTCACGGTTCGAGGTGATCTCTGTTCTCGCCTCCTCAAGCCGATCGACAATGCTATTGATCGCCCTGCTCACGTTTTCGAAGTTGGCCTCCAAGACCTCCGGCCACCACCCCGGCTCCGAGGAGGCGACTCGGGTCAGATCACGAAAGGAACCTGCCGCCAGTTCCAAGGCCGCCGGGTCACTGGTAGCAAGGTTGACGAGGGATACAGCGAGGAGTTGCGGTACATGAGATATGGCGGCCACCACCCGGTCATGTTCCGAAGCCGACATCGTGTATGGGATCGCTCCCACGGATCCGATGATCGTTCGAATCGCTTCGAGGTCATCCTCTTCCGCTCCGTCCGGACAGACTATCCAGGCTGCCCCCCTGAACAACGTGGAAGTAGCCGCGGCGGGGCCGGCCTGCTCACGACCGGCCATCGGGTGCCCTCCGACCAACCGGAGCCCGGCGGGTCTAGCCCTCACCACCGGGAGTTTGACCCCGGCCACATCGGTCACCAAGGCGTCGGTTTCCAACTGCCCGATCGTCGCGACGGTAGCGCCGAGGGGACCCGCCAGCACGATGAAGTCAACACCGTCGATGGCAGACGGTAGGGTCGAGCATGTATGGTCGAGCGCTCCCCGCTGCGAAGCTATTGATAGAGCGTCCTGATCAGGATCCCACCCGGCAACTTCCCATCCCGCCTTGCGGAGGGCCATCCCGAGTGACGCGCCTATCAGCCCCGTTCCAAGAATTGCGGCCCGTTCCACGGCTAACGAATGAGGCGAATGCCGTCGGTCGGCGAGAGTGCGACAACTCCCACGTCCGGCGGCGCCATACGAGACCACATCAACGCAGCCCGATCCTCGGGAAGTTCACCGCGACGATGAGGATCGCGGCGCAATCGGGCGACACCATGACCCCTCTATTCTCCCGGTCGGGGGATGCCCATCGGGTCTCCCCCCAGCACCCCGAACATCTCTGTGCATGGAAGGAATCGGGGTTAGATGGTAACTTCAAGCGCGGCCGCCAGAGATATCATCTGGGCCATCAACTCCGCAAACTCATCCGGCAGCAAGGCTTGGTCACCATCCACCAACGCCGTCTCCGGTTCAGGATGCACATCAACGATAAACCCGTCGGCCCCGACCGCGATAGCCGCTTTAGCCAGGGGCGCAACCAAGTGGCGACGACCCGAAGAATGGGAAGGGTCGATGATCACAGGCAGATGGGATACCGATTTGATGACCGGCGCGGCGGAGATGTCGAGGGTGTTACGCGTGCTGGTCTCGAAGGTGCGAATACCCCGTTCCACCATGAGGATTTCGTGGTTGCCTTCTTTGTAGATGTATTCGGCGGCGTTGAGCCAATCGTCTACCGTGGCGGTGAAGCCTCGCTTCAACATCACCGGTTTGTGGACCCTGCCCACTTCCGAAAGCAGTGCGAAGTTCGACATGTTACGCGTCCCGATACGGAGCATATCCGCGTAGCCGGCAATCATTTCCACCTCGCGTGGATCCAAGACCTCCGCCACGAACGGAAGATCGAACTCCTCACGCGCCTCCGCCAGCAACCGGAGGCCGCCTTCGGCAAGGCCTTGAAAGGAAAACGGGCTGGTGCGGGGCTTGAAGGCGTCCCCTCGCAGTATTGTCGCGCCCGCATCCCTGACTGCTTCGGCGGTTCTGAATAGCTGATCCCGACTCTCCACGGCGCATGGTCCTGCGATCGGCGCGAAGACCCCTCCACCGACCTGCGCGTTGCGCACCTTTATGATCGTGTCTTCGGATTGGAACTCACGAGATACGAATTTGTAGGGCTTCAGGACCGGCACGGCGCGCTCGACTCCGGCCATCGCCCTCCAGGGAACCTGCTGCATCAGACCGCGATCGCCGACCGCGCCGATGACCGTACGGAGATGGCCACTCGAGACATGAGCCTCCGAACCCACATCCGCCAAACGTTGCACCACCGCGGCGATGTGTTCTTCTTCGGCGTCCGGTTTCATGACGATAATCATCTGAGCTTCCTCCAGGAAGATATTGATGAGATTAAACCCTGAAACCGCACCGATGCCAACCCGTCAACCGGATGATCAGCCCCCTCAACGACATACATCATTCAGATCCTCCTGGCACAGCCGCTCCCGCCTTCGACTCGACCTGCTGTTCGTGTGTTCCGGAACGGTCCTTCGACGATTGGCATCCAAGACTAGGGGCATCATTTCCCAAGCCCAAGAACCCGACTATCTCCGGACGATGGACTCGGTAGCCTGGGCCTCGACGATCCAAGCCGCCACCCGCTCCGAATTGGGTAGACGCCGAGATAATCCGAGCCGGTCATTCACCTGGACAAGCATCGCCTCGAGGGTGTGAGGATTCCATACTCTCAGGTCCTCGATGGAGAAGATCCCTATCTCATTCAGCAGTCGACAGTACAGAACGCCGATTCCCTTGATTCTCATAAGATCGATGTTCAACACCCAGGCAAGCAACTTATCCTCTCTCACCCCCACACGAGCAGCCAGTTGTGTCCTACCTTCGGATGTGGCGGTTTTCTTGAGAAGTGTGTCCGTAGTACTTATCCCTGATCGACGAAGGGATCGAGCGACATCCGGCCTGATCCCGTACAGAATATCGATACTCGCCATAGATGGATAACCCTCCTATTCAAAAGGATAAGGAAGTTTATCTTATATAGTTAGGTTAAGTGATGCAAATCATTGGCTTAACATAGCCCGACTCCGATGATAAAACCCCTGGTCGATGGGGCGGATGGGCCTACCCACCCCCGTCTTTATCAGCACCCTCCTGAAGTGCCTTCGGCCCGGGCACTCACTGTCTCACCCTTTAGTCGAGCTACTTGCCCGTAGGCTGTCCAGGTCGTCCGGAGTATCGATATCAGGAGGCGGCGGTTGACCGATCAACACCTCTTCGACCCATTCAGGATGGGACAGAAACTGATTCCGCGCTCCGTGGTCGCCCTCCAACCCGGCCACCAGGCGAGGCCAGAGGGACCGCTCGATCAGAACCGGATGACCTCTGACGAAGCGGTACCGGGGGATGGTTACCGGGCGACGAGTACGCCGTCCGGCCGCCAACAATCGGGGAACGACATCCGAGGAGACCGTTGGTTGATCTCCAAGAGTGATCAAGACCCGATTTACCGTTCGCTCCCCTATCAACGCATCGAGTCCCACCCGAAGCGAAGATGCTACTCCTTCCCGCCAATCACAGTTCTCGATAACCGTCACCGAAGAAAGATCAACTCGACCCATGATCTCTTCGCAGTTTGCTCCGAGAACTACATACACCCCGTCTACCTCGGCCCATTCGCCAACCCGCCCTATCACATACTCGAGCAGCGGCACACCGTGCCAGTCGACCAACTGTTTGACGGCGCCGAACCGACGCGACTCGCCTGCGGCCAGTATCAAGGCCACCGTGCTCATGATATGAGGCTGTGACCGGCGGCAGCCGGCCAGCGCCGCGCCGAGACGGTCATAAGTCCCCTTCATCCTCCGTACGTTGGAGATGAATGCGACCGGACCGGCCGACCAGGGAAGTACCTGAACCTGAGCCGTACCGGACCTGAATCATCTCGGCCAGAATCGAGATCGCTACCTCGCCCGGCTGCTCAGCGCCGATGTCGAGCCCGACCGGTCCATGAATCCGAGCTATCTGATGGTCGTCGAAACCGGCTTCCCGGAGGCGGCCGACACGTCTCCGGTGGGTGCGGCGGCTCCCCATCACCCCGATGTACTTGGCGGGACCGCCCAACACCCACGGAAGTACCGGGTCTTCGAATCGAGCATCGTGGCTCAGCATCACAACGTAGGTACGAGCGTCTATATCAATCCGGTCCGCCACCTCGTCCGGCCATCCGACGATCACGGCATGCGCTTCGGGGAACCGCTCCTCGGTAGTGAAGTAAGGTCGGGCGTCGTTGACGATTACCCGGAATCCGAGCCAGTACGCCATCCGGCACAGTTCTTGAGCGATATGGACCGCACCGAAGATAACCAACTGTGGCTGGGGAGCAACCGTCTCTATGTAGACTTGGCGGTCCCCGTAGGAAAGGGTCCTACTCTGCTCGCCGTCCATCAGTCGGGCGGCGTCAGCAATCACATCCTCCGCGATGGCGGCGGGAATCTCACCCGCGAGCAACCCTTCGGTTCTACCGATCACGCCCTTGACTCCGATTCCGGGCCCGGTGACAACGGTTACGACGGCGCCTAGGCGTTCTTGCTCCACCAGCGCGCGTACCGCTTCGAGCAAAGTCACCATCGTTCGATGAACACCTGGATCGTTCCCCCACACGCCAACCCGACTTCAAAGGCGTCTTCGTCCGCTATGCCATAGGTAACCAGCCGCGGTTCCCCGGTTTCGATCACTTCTTGGGCGTGCAGGAACACATCGTTCTCCACGCATCCTCCACTGACGGAACCATCCATGTCGCCGGTGGAGGACACCAGGAATTTGGCGCCTTCCGGACGAGGGGCGGAACCCTGCACCCTGACCACCGTCGCCACCGCAACCGTCTTACCCTCTTCGGTCCAACGGTCGTACACCGCCAACGCATCGTTCATGAAGCCCACACTCCTCGTCTAGCCATCGGTTCTTGTTTCTGAGGTATCGACTCCAGGAGACGGACCACCCCGGCGAGATCAACCAAGCGAGCCGCCGGCAGGAAATCGTCGACAAAGGGGAGGGCCGCCTTCAAGCCTCTGGTCTCCGGAGAGTAGCCGACCCGTCCCGCTAATGGATTCAACCATATCGTGCGGTGAACCGCCCGGGAGAACCGGGCCATCTCACGAGTCAGCACCGCAGGATCCCCCCGGTCCCATCCGTCGCTGATGATCATCCCGATAGGTCCGCCTCGGGCTACTCGCCTACTCCAAACCTTGTTGTAGGTCTCAAGAGAGTCCCCGATCCGTGTCCCGCCCGACCAGTCGTGCACCCGATCCGCCACCAAGCGAAGGGCGGAGGCCGGGTCGCGTCGCCTTAACTCGTGGGTAATCCTCGTCAACCTGGTGGAGAATACGAAGGTCTCCACCCGTCCCATGCGGGCCGGCGCCGCGTGGGCAAAGTAGAGAAGCATCTCCACATACTTCTCCATCGAGCCACTCACATCCGCGACGATGATCAAAGGCCTGCGCCGCGGCTTGCGGGAGCGAAACTCCATTTCGATCAGTTCGCCCCCGGGACCGACCGCGTTCCGTAAGGTGCGGCGCATGTCAGGCCGACGACCTCCGGAATCGGCCAACCATCGGCGGCTGAGAGCCTCCGCCGGCCTCCAGACCATGGCGGAGACCATGCGCCTCACTTCGGCGATCTCGTCGGGTGAGAGCTCGCTGAAGTCCCTGGAACCCAGCCTCTCATGGTAGGACGCGCCTAACTGCTCACTGCTTTCTTCCGTTTCGCCCTCTACTTCCCGGCTTTCCGGCGCCAGCGCCGGCAGGTAAGACTGTGAAACCGACTCGGATCGGGTATCTACCACAGGAGGTCGGCGGAACCCCCGGCCGAAGAACAGGTCGAAAGCCGACTCGAATACCGGCGTCTGGTCGGGCCGTACCACCACCAACGATCGGAAGGCGTGCCGGATGTCCCTCCCGTCTTGCAAACCCAGCAGGCGAGCCGCCGCCAATAGGTCCATTCCGGTAGGAGGGGTCACGTCAAGGCCCCTGGCTCGTAGGTAGCGCCCGAAATGAATAACGTTCCTGGTGAACGCATCGGAAGCCGCCATATCGGTCATCTGGCCAGCAGTCCCTCCAAGCCCGCGGAACGGACCCGCTGAATGTCCTCCTCGTATTTGAGTACTACTCCCAGCGTATCGTCCGCCGCCTCCGGGGTGAGCACCCGGGTTCCGAGAACTTGAAGGGCCGCCGCCCAATCGAGGGTTTCGGCTACACCGGGAGGTTTGAACAGTTCCAAGTCACGAAACCGCTCCATCGCGGCGGCAAGAGCCCCTGCCAGAGTCTTGTCTATGTCCGGCATCTTGGTGGTGACAATGGCCACCTCCCGATCGAACGTCGGGTAATCGATCCAGTGATAGATGCAGCGACGTTTGAGGGCGTCGTGTATCTCCCTGGTTCGATTGGAGGTTATGACGACCACCGGCGGCTGCGCCGCGGCGATGGTCCCCACTTCCGGAATCGTCACCTGAAAGTCCGACAACAACTCGAGCAGGTAGGCCTCGAACTCCTCGTCGGCCCGGTCGAGTTCATCGATCAGCAGCACCGGGCGGTGACCGGCGGCGGCCAACTCGACCGCTTCGAGGAGTGGGCGGGCTATCAGATACTCACGACTCATGATATCCGAAATACCGGCCCCCGCTCCTTCGCCTCTGGCCTCGATCAGGCGGATGGCCAGCATCTGACGGGCATAGTCCCATTCGTAGATGGCGTGACCGGCGTCAAGCCCTTCGTAACACTGAAGCCGTAACAGCGGCTGACCCAGAATGGCCGACAGGACCTTCGCCACCTCGGTCTTGCCCACGCCTGCTTCCCCTTCGAGAAAGAGGGGGCGGCCCAACTGTAAAGCCAGGTGGATAGTCACCGCCAGTGAACGGTCGGCTATATAACGGTGCGAGGCCAACTCGTCCGCGACCTCTTCAATCGACATAGGAAGCATCGCACGCAGGATACACCGACCCGTGCGATCTGTTCGATCCGTAGGCGAGACGGCCACTCTTTACTTGCCTCGTATCCGCTTGAGCAGTTGATCGATACGTTGTTCCAATACATCAACCGGACCATCGTTGGTCAATACGAAGTCGGCGACAGCCAGCCATTCACTCCTCGATGGCTGGGCCGCCATCCTGCCATCGATCTCCTGCCCCGACATTCCGCGGCTTCGCAGACGCTCAACCCTTATCGTGGTAGGGGCGTCCACTGTTACTCGGGTCCAACCGGGACCCGTCAGGTCGGCCGGCACCGGGACCTCGACCGCGGCGGGACGGTCATCAAGGCCACTTGCCCAATGTCGGATCCGTAGGCGTATGGCCGGATGGACCAGTTTCTCCAACTCCTGCAGCCGGGCACGATCTGCGAAGACGATCCGGGCCAAGCGGGTACGGTCGATAGATCCTCCTACCATGGCCTCCGGCCAGCGCGCGGCGACGGCGCCGATCACCTTGTGATCCCGGGCGAGGACAACATGCCCGACCCGGTCGGCTTCCAACACCTCGAAACCACGTCCGGCCAGATGTCGGCAAACCACGGACTTACCCGATCCGATCCCTCCCCCGACGATTAGCCGGATCGGCATCCGGGATCACATTCCATCAAACAGTGCGGCAAGGCGGAGGAAAACTCCCCCTTCGAGAATCCGTGTATGCCTTCTCAGCGCCTGCCGATGCCTCGTTCCTTGAGTTCCTGGAGGATTGCCTCGAGAGACGCATCAACATCAAAGGTGCGTTCCTCTTCCTTCTTATCCGCTTTTTCAAATTCGGAAACCACAGGTCGACGGCGGGGCGGTCGCCGGCGGCCCGCCTTCCTGGCGGAGAATTCGGGCAGCGCCTGTTTGATGGAGAAGCTCACCCGGCGCCTTCCCACATCCATCTCGGTGAGCTTGACCCTGACCTTCTGGCCGATCGAAAGTTCCAACTCCGGGGATTCCACCCTGTGCATCGCGATCTCCGAGACGTGAACCAGCCCTTCCACCCCGTTGCCTACCGCCACGAAGGCGCCGAACGGTACCGTTTTGATGACCGTGCCATCGATGACCTCCCCCACCTCGACCTCATTGCTGAACTCCTGCCAGGGGTCGTTGGTCGTCTGCTTGATGGATAGCGAGATCCGCTCGCGGCTACGATCGATGTCCAGAACCTTTATGGACACCTTCTGCCCGACCTTGACAACCTCCGACGGATGATTCACATGTTGCCAACTCAACTCGGACACATGGACAAGCCCGTCCATACCCCCAAGGTCGACGAAGGCGCCGAAGTTGACAACGGATGAAACCACTCCGGTCCGTACCTCGCCCTCGGCCAGAGCGTTGAGGAAGGCGTTGCGCTGTTCGGCCTGCGCCTCCTCCAGGTACGCCCGGCGGGAAAGAACCACGTTGTTGCGGTTTCGGTCCAACTCGATGACCTTGGCTTCGATGTCTTGGCCGACGAAAGGATCAAGGTCGCGTACGCGCCGCAGATCCACCAAGGAGGCCGGAAGGAATCCCCGCAGACCGATGTCAACAATCAAGCCGCCCTTGACCACTTCGATGACGGTACCTTTGACAGTACCGCCCTGCTCGCGAATCGATTCGATCTGGCCCCATACCCTCTCATACACAGCTCTCTTCTTGGAGAGGATGAGCCGGCCGTGCTCGTCCTCTTTCTCGAGCACCAGAACCTCGATTTGTTCCCCTATAAACACGATCTCGGAGGGAGACACGTTCTTGCGGATGGAAAGTTCCTTGAGAGGTACCACCCCCTCGGACTTGTAACCGATGTCTACCAGGACCTCATCCTGTTCAATGTTGACGACGGTACCTTCGATGATGTCGCCCTCGTTGAACTCGAGCACCGTCTCGGCGATGGCAGAGGCAAAGTCATCGGGGCCCAGGTCGTCGGGCAACGAACTCACGCTGCGAGCCTTGATGGCGGGCGGGCCGAGATTCGTGTTTCCATCGGGCCGAACACTTTGACGCAGGCTCCCACTGCTCCCGGGAGCGGTAGGTTCCTTAGGTGACGAGCGCGGTTTCGTGGAAGGGTCTCGGGCATTATCGCGGTCGGTTTGACGGTGGTGAGTAGTATCTGACATTTAAAGCTCTGAGGTCCTTGGAGTTGGCAGGTTACCACGCCCGTCTTGATGATCGTGAGCGTGGTAATTAATGGTCTTGGCATCGTACATTGGTGGGTTCGGACCTCCGGGCAGGGACAATCCGGTCCAGATACTAACGGACCGGAATGCGCCAAGGTTAACACTTCCATCGGACGCCGTGTACGCCAATCCAACAATTGGTTTACAACCGGTCGTCAATCCTTGACCGCGGCGAGATCACGACCGGTAGCGATGTCGACCGTGAGGGGGTACGGCTAGTTGCACCACCCCTTCCATTACCGAACGCACCAATCGGATGGTCTGCTCGACCATGTCCGTGGCGACCTCAAGGACCAATTCATCATGAACCTGTAGCAACAGGGAGGAGCGGTCCACGGGTAGGCGCCGATCCAACTCGATCATGGCCTTCTTGATCACGTCCGCCGCAGATCCCTGCACGGGTGCGTTCAACGCCATTCTCTCCCCCATCTGACGGATCCGGAAGTTGGGGGATGACAGTTCCGGCAGGTAGCGGCGGCGGCCGAAGAGCGTGGTGGTAAAGCCTGTGCGACGTGCCTGGTCCACGACTGAGCGTAGATACTCATTGACCTTGGGAAACTGACGAAAGTAGGTGTCCATATGCTCACGGGCCTCCTCCCGACTGATCTTAAGGCGATCCGCCAGACCGAACGCCTCCATCCCGTACAGCAGGCCGAAGTTGATCGCCTTGGCTCGCCGACGCATGCCCGTGCCGACCTCGTCCGGAGCTACCCCGAAGACCCGGGCCGCAGTAGCGGTATGGATGTCCATCCCGGTGGAGAAGGCCTCCAGCAAACCCGGATCCTTCGACAGGTGCGCCATGATGCGCAACTCGATCTGCGAGTAGTCGGCCACCACGAATTCGCATCCGTCCGGAGCGACGAAGGCCCGGCGAATGGTGCGCCCGGTCTCCGAACGTACCGGTATGTTCTGCATGTTGGGACGGTCCGACGACAGTCGTCCGGTGGCGGCCCCGGTCTGGTTGAAATGGGCGTGGATTCGCCCGTCCGAACTCACAAGAGGTAGGTAACCGTCCACATACGTGCTGCGCAGTTTCTCGATCTCACGATAACGAAGAAGCCGGGAGACGATCGGATGTGAATCCTCCAGTTTGGCGAGAACCGAAGCATCGGTGCTCGGCGCGCCCTTCGGGGTCTTCTTGATCACGGGGAGACCCAGGATGTCGAACAGGACCTTCCTGAGCTGCAGGGTTGAATTGATGTTGAAGGCCGAGCCGGCCTGTTCGTGAATACCCGACTCGAGTTCGGATAACTCTTCACGTAGCGACTCCCCTAACCCCGCCAGGTAGGCGGTGTCCACCAGGATTCCTGTCAACTCCATATGGGCCAGCACCGGTACCAGGGGCAATTCCATGTCGCGGAACAACTCGATCTGGCCCCTCCGACCCAACTCCGACTCCATCACCGAACGCAGCCTTCCGGTGGCGACGACCCGGACACCCGCCCTTTCCAGATCGGGCCCGCCTCCGAAGTCGAGCATGCCCTGACCTTGCGGTTCATCGTCAGGCCGGGAGATCGAGAGATCGATACCCAGATACCTGGAGGCGAGGTCCTCCAAGGTTTCGGAACGGGCGGCCGGATCGATGATGTAACCGGCCAGCATGGGATCGAATACAAGACCTGCCAGCGCGTACCCTCGTTCGATCAGTTCTCTGAACAGTTGCTTGGCGTCGTAGGCTGAGACCTCCACATCGGGATCGGCCAGCGGCGCCCGTATGTGCTCGAGGGAGGTGGTGGGAACGAAGTAGACCTCCTCATTCGGTCGGCTTCGGTGGTCGTCCCCCGAGCCTCCGTCGCGGGCAATCGCCAGTCCCGCCAGACAGCCGGCGTCGTAGACCGGTTCGATGACCATCCCGGTCGAACCGCGCGCCAGGGTCGCCCATTCCGGCGTTTGGACGACCCTCACATCCACCTCGACAAGAGTTCCCTGCGGTTCTGACATTCCGTCCTCGTTCTCCAACAGCCGGCGCCAGAGAGTCTGGAACTCCAGCCGGTCGAAGACTTCCTTGGTGGCCTCCCGGTCAGGAATCACCCGCCTCATGCGATCTCCATCCAAACCGAGTTCCAAATCATCAACCAGCTTCATAAGAGAACGGTTCTGGAACACCTGACCCCGGTTGGCCTCGAGGTTCTGCCGGAGGCGCGGAGTCAGCCGATCAATATTCTCGTATACCCCTTCCAAGTCACCGTAGGTCGACACCAACCGGGAAGCGGTCTTCACTCCCACCCCCGGCACTCCGGGAAGGTTGTCGGATTTGTCACCTCTGAGGGCGGCAAAGTCCAGATACTGGTCCGGGCGAACCCCGTGCTTTCTCTCGACCCATGGCGGGTCAACAAGCACCGTATCGCTGATTCCCCGGTTGGGGTACACCACGCTCACATTCGGGGCAACCAGTTGGAAGCTGTCCCGATCACCGGTTACCACCAGCACATCCCAACCGTCCCCGGAAGCTTGGCGCACCAGGCTGGCGATAACGTCGTCCGCCTCATAGCCTTCTTTCTCCACCTGGGTCACGCCCATCGCCTCCAGCACTTCTCGAATGAGAGGAAGTTGGCTGCGAAACCGGTCCGGCGTTGATCGACGCTGGGCTTTGTATTCGGGGAAGGCCTCGGTACGGAAGGTTGACCTTCCCACATCCCAGGCCACTACCAGGCCATCCGGGGTGTGGTCACCGATCAACTTGATGAGCATCGACGTAAACCCGAAGGCGGCGTTGGTCAGCTCGCCCGAGCGGGTAGCAAGACTGGGAGGAAGGGCGTAGAAGGCCCGGTAAGCCAGGCTGTGTCCGTCGAGCAACGCCAAAGTGGGCATTACCGAATCGTAGTGCTCGACGGATGGCGACGGAGGTCGGACCATGGTCCGCCGGTTGTGGCCTTGCTGGGTAGGCGAACCCGGAGCCGGCAGTCGATCGATTGTCTGACAACCCGCCGCCAAGCGCCGATCGGGAACGAGGCGCCGCTATCCGTCGAGGATGGCGCTCACCGCACAGGAGAAACCGGGCGCCACATCCATGCCGGCTATCCGGTCATGCTCTCCCAGTATCGCTACCTCTTGATCGGGACGGTACACCTCGACGGTACGAGTATCCGGATGCACCACCCAAACCATGCGTACCCCGTGGTCCACCCACATCCAGGCCTTCTCGCGAATCTCTCTCCTACTGTCACCGGGAGAGACAATCTCCGCCACCAGGTCGGGGACCGTCTCCGAATACCCGATGACCCGAACACCAGGCGCCATCCTCTCGGCGGAAAAGAACGCCACATCAGGTTCCCGGACCGTGTCCGGATCGCGTTCCAGCCATACGCCCGCATCGGAGGCCGTCAACCGACCGAGCTTCCTGGACTTGACGAAACGACCCAACTCCAACACGAGGTTCACTACTATCTCACCGTGTTCTTGCCCGGTCGGCATGGTCTCGTGCAGCACTCCTCGGATCAGTTCGCCGCGCACACCCTCGCGATATAGCTCCGGCAGGTCGTCGGCCGTCAGAAGTCTGATATCGGTAGCCGTAGTCAAGTCCGTTCGCCCTCTCTTAGACCATCAATATAACTTATACACGATACTAGGATCGTGTCTTTTCTTGGATTCCTGTGTATTCCTCGGACCTTACCGGTTGGCGACCGCACGAGTTACGGTCATTTCGATTCCGGTTTCGGTGATGATCTTCACCGCGATCCGGCCCGTCTGCGGGGGTGGGAAAGGGGCCGAGTGAACCGAGAACGCCGCATCCCAACGAAGTCGGTCGATTCCTCTACCGAGGGTCTTCTTGAGGCGCTTTACCTGGCGATCACCCTCAGCGTTGGGAAAGTGGATACGGCGGGCGAAGAAGCTCAGGCCGTCGTGGTCGGTGTCGATCATCCAGCAGGCCACATCGCGGGCATCTCCGCTGTCGAGTCCCCCCGTGCGGGGGTTGAAGGTGTCGAAGCCGCGCACTTCAACTTGGACCTGACCGTCTCGATCGGTCGTGATGTCGAGGTCGGGCTCGCCCAGCATGACAAAGGCTTCGGAACGACGATCCGGATCGAGTTCGCCGATCTGTAGATCTCGGTTCATCATCACCCGTAACACCCGGATCCGCCCGATCCGGGTGTCGTCGGCGGTGTTCGAGTCGAAGGCGAAACCGACCGCGATCAGGAGCTCCGCGCCGTGAATCCGGCGGGCTGCTTCGGCGGCGGCCGAGGTGAGCATGGCCGGGGTGATCGTCACGTCCTCGGCGGCGATCATGAGCGCCGCGGCCTGGGAGGATGATCCAGCCGCGGAGCAACGCGCCTTGTGGGTCACGAGGCCTCCGGCTCGACCGGGCCACGGCTCGACGCTGAGAACTTTGATCGCTCGACCCGACAGGGTGTCGGCGATACCGGTGTGGAGCAACGTCTCGATCACCCGTTCCACGAATACTCCCTCCGCGGTGGCCTGCCGCTCCCGGGAATCGATGGCCGAGTCGCCCTCTACCTGGGATAGGGGCACATAGGCGTAGGGCGTCTCGGACTCCACCGTGAACGGCGAGCAAACCCGTACCACTCCCTTGGTCTCCTGCGGGCGGTCGACCAACTCGATGTATTCGGGCGGTAGGTCGTAGGCCAGCCGGGCCGCCGAGACGTGGCGCACCCTTTCGTAAATAAACCCGTCCGCCGGGTCGGTGCTGCTATAGTGGTTGGGTTGGGTTGGGTTG
>CAZEZF010000009.1:42312-51209 GCA_964516495.1 uncultured Acidimicrobiia bacterium
TTTTTTTTTGTTGTTGGGTGTGGTGTTGTGGGTTGGTGTTGGTTTGTGTGGGGTGTTGGTTTGGTGTTTGTTTGGTTTGGTTTTGGTTTGGGTTGATCTATAGTCCAGAAGGGATGGATGGCGGTGACGAACCGCTGACGGGCTACCGCCACCGCTACTGTGGAGGTGTCACAGGTTATCCAACGCCTGCCCCAGCGCTCCGCTATCTGGGCGGTTGTACCCGATCCGCAGGTGGGGTCGAACACCAGATCACCGGGGTCCGTCGACATGAGGATGCAGCGCTCAATCGGCCGGTCGGCGGTCTGGACCACATAACGCTTGTCGGAAGTGGACATCTTTTGATACCAGATGTTGTGGATACGCCGCCCCGGAATCTCATCCTCGTAGGCTTTCCAGTGCAAGCGAGAACCAGGACCGGAACTGTCAAGGCGATCCAACTCTGCGAGCTGGTCCAGACCCGCCGCCGATACCCTCCAATGGAGGGTATCGGGACAGGAATGGAGAACGCCGCTCCAGATGTATGGCTCGGATCTTCCGGTAGTCGATGTTCCGGGTGATAGCAGAGGCATTCGCTGGAACAAGCGCGCACCCTCAGGCAATAGATCGACATTGGAACACTCTTCGCTGGTCAGCTTGCGGGTCGTCCCGTCTGCCTCCTCAACTCGAACGTGCCAACTCATGTGTTCGACCTTCTCGGCCCGGTTCAGGTGCTCATACACTTGGTGAAACTTGACTTGCGCACGATCCTTCGCATACCACAACAGGAAATCCGCCACACTGGGAAGTGTCGCGGACGAAGCCGAACCTGTCTTGACAAAGGGAATCGTCGCTACCCGGTTCTCATGGCCGAACACCTCGTCCAGCACGATGGCCATGCGGTGCACGTTCTCATCTCCGATCTGCACAAAGATCGATCCCGACTCGGTTAGCAGGTCACGGGCGAGGGTGAGCTTCTCCAGCATCTGGTCGAGGTAGCTGTCGATGCCCCGCCTATAGGTATCCCGAAAAGCGCGCACCATCTTGGGGTCGGCGGGCAGTCCTTGGCGATTGTCGGCGGTCTCCCGCTGTCGCACCGCCACCTGGAAGTTCGACTTGAATCCTATCCCGTAAGGCGGATCGAAGAAGATCATCTGCACCTGTCCGGCAAGTCCCTCCCAGCGGGCCAGCGAGGCCATCACCCGGGCTGATTCGCCGTGGATCAGCCGGTTCTGCCAGTTGCCGGTGTGGCGATACCACTCGTAGGAGGCTTCGGGAGGGAGCCCGTTGAAGTCATCGAACAGACCCGGCTGATCCGATCCGGCCGCCTGCAATGACTGGACAAAGGCGCCGGGATGAACCTTCTCCCTGAGGTAGAGGGGGTAGGCGTCAAACTCATCCGAGCCGGTCCGACGATCCCATGACAGAGTGGGCGGCTCTCCTTTCCGTCGAGTGGGTGACCAGGTCTGCGGTTGCCGCTGGTCGTCGGGCATCAAAGCCTGGGTCTCCGAAGTGGGCAGGTTGGCGCGCCCGGCGCTCTGGTGGATATAGTGCGCGGTCGGCGGCGGCTGCTTCTTGCGGGCCATTATTCAATCCCTCTCCATGGTTGCATTGGCGGTCGGTCCGGACCGTTCGATTTCGTCGATGGCTTCCGCCAACACCGCTCGCGCCGTATCCGCATCGGTAATCTCCACGAACCGCCACCGGCTCGAGTGAACGGGTATCCGGGGCGAGTTAGACACCGCGGGAATCCACCAGTCGGTCACATAGCGGGCCTTGGCGGCTGACACCTCATCGGGCCGACCCTTGCACTCCACTATGAGATGCACCGGATGGCCGGCGCGGTTAAGGATCCGGGCAACGAAGTCGGGTTCGTAGCTGTGCCAGACCCCGTCGAACAGGTAGGGGATATCCCAGCCCAGCCGAAAGTTGCGGACCCACGCCTCCACCTGCGGAAAGTGGGTGTCTAGAAGCTGGGCGACGGTGGTCTCCAATTGGCTGTGGCAGGCGGCGATGTTCAGTTCCGAACGCCGCGAGACCCTGTGGTGGAGATTATTATCGCCGGGGTAGCGGTCGGCCAGAGTGGTCTCGAACTCGATGGCCGAACTGTCCCGCGTGGTCGGACAGTCGGAGTCGAAAACGGCCAGCAGCGTCGACGCCTGCTCACCAACGGCGCAGGCGTTGATCACCCTTCCGACTATCTCCTCAAGGTGAGGTCGCTGCAACAGCACCCGCGGGTCCGAACAGGTCACCTCAGGATGACGAAGCCACCCCTCCACCGCTAAACGCAGATCGGCAAACAACTGACCCTTCCCGTAAACCGCCCCATCGACTTGGCGAGCGACCACTTTCGGGAGGCAGGAGGCCGCCAGGCGCCAGACGGCCTGCTGGAACCGAACATCGTCGATACCCACCAGCTCGATCTCCCCTGTCACTCCTTCGAGTTCGACCAACGTGGGGCGGTCAAGGACGTCCGCATCGTACGGTTCGACCTTCGCTGGGTCGAGGCGGAGACGCCCGGCCGGAGGCTTCCATGCGTATCCGGCCAGATGGGGCAGTTGGATGCGCAGGTGGGCTCGGCCCGCCATAGTACGAACCGTATAGGGAGGATTGGGCGGGTCAGGGTCATTCCGTTCACCGGTGGGCATGAAGTCGAATGGTATGCCCAGTACCTGCGAGTATTCGGGGGTCAAACGACCTTCGGAGTCGAAGCTCTCGTAGTCGGCCCGCCGCAGGGCGCGCCCGGTCACCTGCTCGCACAACAGCTGGGTGCTGAAGGCGCGGTAGCCGAGCACATGGGTGACGGTCCTCGTGTCCCAACCCTCGGTGAGCATCGACACCGAGATCACACAGCGGATATGCTCGCCCGGCGCCCCCTCCCGACCCACCGTGTTCAATACGTTGCGGAGCAGCGAAACGTCGTCTGTGGCGCCGGTACGGCGACGAACCTGGGACAGCCGAACCCCCTGCGCCTTGACCAGCTTGGCGAGAGCGCCGGTTACCTTGTTCTCGCTGTCCAGCTTGGAGTGCATGAGCAGGGTGACCGGGGTGTCCTTCCAATCCGTACCCTCCAGCCGGATGTTGGAAAACTCCGCCAATTCGCCCTTCACATATTCAGTCCGTCCCGAACCGTCGGTGCGTTCGTAGCCTCCGATGTACTCGTAAAGAGCCTTGGCGTTTGAGATACTGTTCGCCACGACGATGAACACCGGTGGGGTACGCCGGCCCGCCTTCCGCCAACGTTCCCATTCAAGACACCAATCTATGTAGAGCGATTTGAGAGCGTCATCCAGCAGTCCGGGAAGCTGCTCCCGGGTGACCTTCTTGGGCTTGGAGTTGGCGTACAGGGCTCGCCACTTGACGTCGAACCCCTCGGCGTCGTCATCCACCGGCAGGCGTGGAATCTTCACCAGTCCCGATTCGATCGCTTCCATGAGAGGGAAGTCTGACACTACCCATGGGAATAGCTCACCGCCGTGTTTGCGAGCGGTGGTACGGATGAACATGGGCGTGGCGGAAAAGTCGTAGGTAGCCAGCAGGCGTTTCTCCCGCTTCAATGATCGCAGAGCGTTGAACCACACCCCGGCCACCTTGCGATCATCTGCGCTGCCGCCTAAAGAGGGGTTATAGCAATGGTGCGCCTCATCGTTCAACACCAACAGCCGCTTCCGGCCCTTGAGCCCGCGCAACACTCGGTCGAGCATCACCGATGGGTCCTCCCGCCCCGACACTCCGTCCGGGTCGAGCACCTTGCGCCCATCTCCTGACACCCCGGACAGCAGGTCGCGACGCTGGAAAGCCTGGAAGTTGACGATGGCGACCTGTGCCCTGTTAAGCCGGGTCCGGAGGGAGGGGGGTATCAGGTCCATCTTGTGATAGACGTTGTCAGGATGGGAGGGCGCCAGCTCGGCCAACCGTTCCCTGACCGTGTGGCCCGGCGTTATCGCCACGAAGGTACTTGTATACGGATGCCGGACTCTCCTCTTCCCCGATGGTCGACGAACATCGTTCAGGGTGTGCCAGGCGATCAGCATGGCCATGACCATGGTCTTACCGGTTCCCGTAGCCATCTTGATCGCCCAGCGAACGATTCCCTCGTTGAGCTCCTCGGACCGGGGAGCAACACGGCTTCTCGCATACAGTCGGCCTTGGTTGGTCTCGGTTAGCCAGATGACGGTCTCCACCGCCTCCAACTGGGCGAAGAATGGTCGGATGTGGCGGTTCTCGCGCGTCCAGTAGGCAAGCAGGCGCTTTGTCTGATCGGTGGCGCCCTCCCAGCGGTCACGCCTCCAGGCGCGGAGATGAACACGGATATCCTCAACGGTTTCGTTCAGGTCTTCGGGGTTCAGCTCGAGAATCGCTTGGACAGGTCCGCCCTTGTGGGGCGTGGGCACCGGCAGGATACCGTGTGACGGGCGTCGGCCTGCCTTGGGAGGCTGTCCTTCAATAGCTCGACCATGGGTGTCAAGCTCCCAGTGGCGCCGAGGCTCTTCGTAAGGGGTGTTGATCACCGGATCGGTGAGGGGATCCGGTTCGGGCAACGATAGACGAGTCCCGGCTTCAGACTGCGATGGTATGCAAGCTGACGCTACGTTCATGGTTCATAGGCTAACCGGGAGGCGACACCACCCGCAGTAGCGAGCAACGGGGATACCACGGGGCTCGCCGGATCACAGAGGGACAGTGCGTTCCTCCGATATTACTTCTAGGGTGGTTAACAAAACACCAAGTAATCACCAGGGGTGGGGCCGGCAAGTAAGGGGCCAGAGTGGACCTTGATTTGGTAAATGTAATCGCCGTACTGGTCCCGATGGCCGGGATGTTCCGGGTCCTTGACAGACGGCTAACCGGATCGACCGTCGCGCAGAAGTGCGATACAAGAAGTACGACCGAAGGGCGGAGCGCCGCTACCGGGACCTGAAGCGTCATAGCGAAAAACTTCATCGGGAGGTCCTGGAGCAAATCCAGAGCCACCACCCACCCGCCACCACATATCCCATAAACTGATGAGAACGCGGCTTGTAAGAGCGTGGCGTCAATGGTCTCGACGGTAGCCGGCCAGGAAGAACGCCACACCGACCAACCAGGCGATCGAACCCCACACCAGGAGCATGTCACCGTCTCGCAGGGCGGCCACCAGGAATACGATGCCGGAAACCGTAAACAGGCCCCATCCGACCAGGTCGAAGCGGCCGCCCGGGGTCAACCCAGCCCGGTCAAACGGTTGAACTCGACGATGAGATCGTCGACAGGATCGGCTAGGGCTTGGATGCCGGTCCAGTAGTCATCGTCGTACCACTGGGCCTGGATCTCCTCATAGGTCTTACCCTGCTGCTCCACCCAGGTGTAGTACTTGAGATTATGGATGCGCTTCCGGTCGTAGTAGCCGAGTTCGTGGACATGTTCGGTGGAAGCCCCGAGAAGATGCCGATGGTAGGCGGCCACCGCGTCATGGGAGGTGAAGGTGCCTAGATCCTCGGTGAGTTCATGGAGTCGACTCCTATACATCTCCATGGAGTCGGTGGCGATCGTAACCACCACATCTCGGGAGGTCATCTCGTAGTACTTGGCGAGCTTGATAGCGGACAGCAGGTTGGCGGCGCCGGATATACCGAGAAGCGGAAGGCTTTCGACCACCCCGGGGGCGACGCCCCTGGTAGCAAGGTACTTTCGCCCGGCCGGTTCGTTGAAGAGACGGGTGAGGGACACAGCCGCTTCATCGTCCAAACCGATAGCCAGGTCGGTGTTCTTCACGTTATGGACCCACGGGATATGCTTGTCGCCGATTCCTTCGATGCGGTGCTCTCCGAAACCATTCATCAGCATGGTCGGACACTGGATGGCTTCGCCCGCGGCGATCACCGAACCCGGGTACCGCTGCTTGAGGTAGTCGCCCGCAGCTATCGTGCCTGCGGATCCGGTGGTGACCGCGAACCCTCGGAAACGGTCCCGCTCCCCCATGATCTCCTCCAAGACCTCCGCGACAGCCGGACCGGTCACCGAGACATGCCACAGATAATTGCCGAACTCATCGAACTGGTTGAAAATCACCAGATCCTCACCCGAGGCGGCCAACTCGTTGCACTTGTCGAAGATCTCCTTGACGTTGGATTCCGAACCGGGTGTTTTGATGATCTCCCCGGCCACCGACTGCAACCATTCGAAACGCTCCCGACTCATGCCCTCGGGGAGGATGGCCACCGACTCGCAGCCCAGCAGGTTCGAATCGTAGGCGCCCCCACGGCAATAGTTGCCTGTGGAAGGCCAGACGGCTTTCTGGGACGCAGGGTCGAACCGCCCGGTAATCAGTCGAGGAACCAGACATCCGAACGCAGCCCCTACCTTGTGAGCGCCGGTGGGGAACCACTTGCCGATCAGCGAGACGATGCGCGCGTCGGTACCGGTAAGGGCCGAAGGCCATTCCAGGTAATTGACGCCGCCGAACCCTCCCCCATGCACCAACGGTTGGTTGTGCCAGGTAATACGGAACAGGTTGAGAGGATGCAGGTCCCACAACCCGATGTCATTCAGATCCGATCGTATATCGTCAGGAATCAGGTCGGGGTCTCGCATCTGGGCCAGTGTCGGAATCCGAACCTGACGGTCCCTGGTGTAGGCGGCCACCCGATCAAGGGCGTTCTCGTCAACTGTCAAGTCGATCATGTCTGCTTCCTTAGATTCTCGATCCACTGTTCCATTCTGGTGGAAATCTCCATCGGATCCAGTCCATCAGGACCCGGCCGGACAGGTAACGGTACCGCGCCGGTCCGGTCGATTCCCTTCATTACCCCGCGTATATCCTTCAATCCCGTACCGGTCGAGATAACAACCACCCGGTCGGACGATCCCACCGCCGGCACGCCTTCAGCTGAGCCCTCGGCGACCTGGGCCAAGCCGGCAAAAGCAGCGGCCGCGGCCGGTTCAGGGAAAACCCCCGAATCGGCCGACACTGTAGGGATCATCTCCAGGATGGCTTCGTCTTCGACCACAACCCATCCACCCCCCGTTCTCACGACCGCGTTCATCGCTTTCACACGGTCGCGGGGAAGGTCGGCGCTGATCGAGTCGGCGGCGGTAGCGGCCCTGATCGCCGGCTTCTCCAGGACGCTCTCTTCCCGTAGCCATGCCTCCGCCATGTAGGAACTGCCAACCGACTGCACCCCGTAGATACGGGGCATACGACGGATCCAACCCAACTCGAGAGCATCGCGGAATCCCTTATACACCCCTCCGATAATCGACCCGTCCCCCACACTGACGAAAACCGCATCCGGTGTCGTCCAATCCAGTTGCTCGGCTATCTCCAAAGCCACAGTCTTTTTACCTTCACCCACATAGGGATTGATACCGGTGTTCCGGTTGTACCAACCGAAACGGTCCACCGTCTCCTGACACAACCGGAAGGCATCGTCGTATGTTCCCTCGACCAGCATCACAAATGCCCCGTATGCAAGCAATTGGGCTACCTTGGCCTCGGGCGCCGTCTCCGGCACGAAGATCACCGCCGTCTGGCCGGTTCCGGCTGCCAGGCCCGCCAACGCAGCGGCCGCATTCCCGGTAGAGGCGGTGGTAACCGTTCCGGCATCCTCCTGGCCGGCCCTGGCCAGCGCCACCGCCGAAGCCCGGTCCTTCAGCGACCCGGTGGGTTGTCGACCCTCATCCTTGATCCAGAGTCGTCCGATACCCCATCTCTGAGCCAACCTCTCCGCCTCGATAAGAGGAGTCCACCCGACACCCAACCGGGAGACCGTTGTCGACGACTCGACAGGCAACAACGGCCTGTATCTCCACATTGACCAATCACGGCTATCGGCCAGCGAAGTCGCAGGTAGAACATCCTTGATCCCCGCGTAGTCATAATCGGCATCCAGCGTCCCCACATCGCCGCACCGGTCACACACATAACGACCCGGCTCAGGATGGTACTCGGCGGCGCATACGGTACAGCGCAGAGAAGTCAGAAACACTTGCTACTCGGGCGGTATGGCGCCGCGTCGCTCGGATATGAGACCGTAGTGCTCGGGCATCCGGTAGTAGTCGAAATTGAAGAGGGTCTTCTTGTAGGTGTCGCAGAAGTCAAGATCGATGGTGGCTGATATCACCTCATCGGCAGTGGTGACCGCTTGGGCGATTATCTGGCCCGACGGAGCGATGATCACGCTCTGGGCGAGGCTGTCCACCTCCTCCTCGATCCCACCTTTGGCTACCCCCACCACGAATGCGCCGTTCTGGTACGCGCCCGCCTGCATTACCAAGTGGTTGTGGAACCCGGAAAGGGCGTTCTGGGTCGGGTCGGGCGCGTAATGCAGGGGGGTGTTGTAGCCGATCAGGATCAGTTCCGCACCCTGCAAACCGAGCACCCGGTAGGTCTCCGACCACCGGCGATCGTTGCATATCGCCATCCCCACGACCCCGCCGAATGCCCGCCAGGTTCCGAATCCGTCCGGACCGGGTTCGAAGAAGTGTCTCTCGGCATGCTGGAACTTTCGCCACGGCTCGTACTGGGCGTGACCGGGAATATGGATCTTGCGGAACTTGGCCACCATTTCGCCTTCCCCGTCCATCAGCATGTAGGTGTTGTAGCGATGGTCAACACCGTCATCATCGGTGTGGATCTCGGCATAGCCCAATGCGAACCCGATACCGAGCCGTCGAGCCTCGTCGAACAAGGGTTTGGTATCCCGGTCAGGCATCTCCCGGTGGTAGTAGTGGTCGAACTCGGCCGGATCCTCCACAAACCAGCGGGGGAAGAAGGTCGTCATAGCCAGTTCCGGGTAGACAAGTAGGTCGACCCCCTGATTGTCGGCTTCCTCCAGCATTGCCATCAGGCGGTCAACCACTTCGCTCTTTGTTTCATCCCGGGCGATGGGACCCATCTGGCCGGCGCCGACAGTTAGTCGTCGTGACATCGTGTAAACCCT
>CAZEZF010000010.1:0-48658 GCA_964516495.1 uncultured Acidimicrobiia bacterium
GTTTGGATGGGTAACCGAGAGAGGTGAAATTAGCCACATGACCTGGGAAGATAGCCGCTTGGTGGCCTCGTCTGGACGGGGCGCCCCCATCACCCTAAGGCTGGGACATCCCGTGAAAGTGGGTTTGACGTGGCCTTTTTGAGTTCGGTGTGTCTGGGGCATGAAGAATCAGGGCTAGGCGCCAAGACTCCGAGTCGCTGTTCAAGAAAACCAAGCCCGGATTAGAACTGGTTGGACAGAGCCCCGATCAGATCATCCTGAACCTCGGTCAGGTAGACGAGGAGGGCCAGTTCCGGCGAAGGCGGGACCTGGTTGTCCTGAAAAAGACCCCATCCCTCTTCGTCGATACCGAGACGCGCCGCCAAAGCGAGACGAGACTCGTTGATAACCATCAACCACGCATCGGCTTCGGCCAGGCTCAAGGTGACGGGACCGCGGCGGGCATCCTCCAACGAGCCGAACATGGCCGAGCGGTCTCTCCGACGATCACCCTCCAACTCCGGCTCCATAAGCCGGTTGTATTCGGCCTGGGCCCGATCATCGTCCGGATAGGCGGCCACTGACAGACGATCAGCGGCCGGATCGCCCCGCTCCCGACCGATGGAAGCAAGCAGGCCGGGAACCAGAGCCAACGCGTCCACCTCATGGCGACGTAGACGGACCTCCACCGACCCTGACCTCATGCGGAAACGCCCCATCACGCCCGCTCGAGGGTAGCCCAGAGCGCGTGCCGGTGCAGGATGTAGCAATCCATCTCGGCCTTCTCTCGAGGCGATGTGCTCACGATCGACCGGCCTTGGTTATGGACCTCCAGCATGAGCCGGGTGGCCTTTTCCTCCGAGTAGCCGAACACCTTCCTAAAAACCAGCACCACATAGGACATCAGGTTCACCGGGTCGTTCCATACCACCACGTTCCACCCCCTGTCCAGATCGGATCGGTCCCTGGTGGCGGGACGGCGTATGGTCCCCGGTAGTACCGATGTCGAAACCGAGTATTCCCTGACTCTTGAAAGCCTCATCCACCCAGGATATCCGGATGGCGAGGATGGTGGAACCCACTCAACAGGCCGGATGATCGACCGGTCGGTCCTTTCGACAAGCAACGGCTATCGAACCCCTTGTCGGGAGGAACGCATTAGGGCACCTTGTGGGAATGAGCCAGCAACACCCGAATACCCAGCACGTTCATTCCCCTCCCCTACGCCGAACCTTGCGTGACTCCCTGCTCGAAGCCGAGCAACTTCGCCACCCGATTCGCCTGGTAACCGCGGGCGGTCGGTCGGTCAGCGGGGTTCTTACCGAGGTCGGTATCGACTTCGCGGAGGTTCAAACCGAGGACTGCCCGGTTGACATCGCCCTGTTCTATATCGAAAGCGTTTCGTGGTAGCCGACC
Organism: uncultured Acidimicrobiia bacterium; assembly: GCA_964516495.1. Taxonomy (GTDB): domain Bacteria; phylum Actinomycetota; class Acidimicrobiia; order Spongiisociales; family Spongiisociaceae; genus JAPPFW01. The sequence goes on from CAZEZF010000010.1 coordinate 1,396, forward strand.
CCTGACCAGGACGGATAACCGCTTTTCGGTTGACCGGATCCCCTCCACATCCGAATATCGACCCGAACCCCCTGGGGGATGCCCCTATCGTCCTAAGACGGACCTCAGAATGCCCTCCGCCCGATCGGGACGCGGAAAAGAGGACTGCGTGCCCGGTCGGGTCACACTGTCGGCGGCGCAGGCGTTGCCGAGTTGCACCGCCTCGCGCTCCGGCAACCCCAGGGCCAGCCCGACCACGAAGGATCCTACAAAGGCGTCGCCGGCGCCGGTTGTATCGACAGGATCCACAACAGGGGCAGGAACGCGGATCACCCGATCCCCACCGTCCGTGACAATGGCCGCCCCCTGTTCGCCGATCGTCACGACCAGACGGGTGTCCGTATCGATAGCGAATCTGATCAGCGCATCGTCGGAGTCGGCGGGGGCGCCGGTCAGCATCTCGAACTCCACCTCGTTGGGGATCAGCCAGTCGCTCATCGCCAGAAGTTCCGCCGACAGATGGGCCGCCGGCGCCGGGTTCAGAACGGTGATGGAGCCGCGTTGCCGGGCTGCGGCGAACGCGGCGGCCGTAGCGTCCTGAGGGACCTCCAACTGGCCCACCACCACCGAAGCGTCAGTATCTCCATCGACCGCGCGAGCCGCTTTCTCAGCGGTCAACCGGCTGTTGGCGCCCGGGGTAATGATGATCCGGTTATCCCCACCCTGCTCCACCCAGATGAGCGCTACCCCGCTGGCGCCGGGTACCCGATCGATGTAGGCGGTGTCGATCCCGAAGTCCGCAAAGTTATCGATCGTCATGTCCCCGTATGCGTCATCCCCCAGGCAGTTGACCATGGTCACGTCGGCGCCGAGCAACCGGGCCATAACCGCCTGGTTAGCCCCCTTGCCGCCGAAGCCCATCTGGAAACGATCCCCTACCAATGTCTCGCCCGCCTTCGGGATGCGCGCTGCATAAGCGACCAGATCGATCATCGTCGATCCGACCACGGTCACAGTCGGAGTGTTCGTTTCTGTCGCCATGGCACCTCCCTCGGCTCTCTCGTCTCGGCATGCCGATACGGGTCTCCCGACTCTTTGCGGTTTGACCTACTCACATTAGTACTATACGATATCTGAAACCGTTTTCAGATATCGTGAGACAGATGGCTAACACAAGCGTCGCCCAATTCGCTATGGCGCCCAGAGCCTGACGTGTCCAGGCCACCGACGATCGCCGATGTGGCCGGAGAGGCCGGGGTCTCGGTCGCCACGGTCTCAAGGCACATGCGTGGGCAACGCGTCCGCGCCGCCCAACGAATCGAGCGCGCTATTTCCCACCTTCGTTACCGACCCAGCCCAGCCGCCCGGTCACTCAAGTCGGGGAAGACAGGCGCCATCGCACTCGTGGTCCCGGATGTCACCAACCCTTTCTTCGCGGCGGTGGTCCGCGGAGCGGAGAGCATCACCTCCCAGAGCGGACACACGATCTTCCTTGCCAACACCGACGAAAGCGACGAGCGGGAAACCGAGATCATCGACAGCCTATCGAGCCGGGTCGATGGAATGCTCCTGGCGCCAGCCAGTGAAGACAATCCGAACCCCCAACGCTTGGCGGAGGCCGGTATCCCTACCGTCCTCATCGACCGTGAGGTCCCGTCGAGCGGTTACTTAGACGCTGTGCTGGTAGACAACTACGGAGGCGCCCGATCAGCGATGGATCATCTCCTCGACGCCGGTCACCGACGCATAGCCACCATCGCGGGTTCGGTCGAATCAACCCCTGGTCGCCTCCGTCTGGACGGATACCGGGACGGGATGAACATAGCGGGAATCGAACCGCTCGCGGACTTTGTCCGGGTGGGAGGATTCAAGGAACACGGCGGCTACCAGGAGATGATGCAGTTGCTGGCGCTGCCGGATCCGCCGACCGCGATATTCGTCGCCAACAACCTGATGACCATCGGCGCCCTGCGAGCGATGAAAGATATCGGCGTTCGTATACCCGATGACCTTTCTGTAATCGGGTTTGATGACCATCCCTTCTCCGAGATCCTGGATCCGCCCCTAACCGTCATCGATCGCCCGATGGAGCAACAGGGCGCCCTGGCAATGCGGATGCTCACATCCCGGATCGGCGGGGATAATCCCGGAACGGCGAGGCGGGTGGTGCTCGACACCCACCTGATCGAACGGGCGTCCTGCGGACCCCCGCGCAACGGCCTGATGGGCCTTGATCCCGACGGGAGGGGAAGATGACTTATGTCTATTCGTCTTTCCTATCAAGGAAGAACGGATCGCACACCTCGAACAAGGACGGCAATCGAAAGGAGGAACCTTAAATGCGAATAAACCGCACCATTCTGACAATAGCGACGGTCCTCACGATGGGGATAGTCGCGGCATGTGGCGGCGAAACGGCGGAGGAAACCACTACCACCGCCGCAGCGGCGGAAGCCACGACGGTGGCAACGCAGGCGACAACCACCGCGACCCAAGCAGCAACCACCACAACCGAAGCGATGACCGAACCGGAGTTGAAGGCGGCAGTCGCCTACGACCTGGCGGGACGAGGCGACGGTGGTTTCAACGACCTTGCCTACAACGGCGTAGTTCAGGCAGCCGAAGAACTGGGAATAGAAATGACCGAGGTCACCGCAAAGGCGGAGGACACCGATCAGGACAGGTCGGATCGTCTACGCCTGTTGGCGGACTCGGGTCACAACCCGATCGTCGCGGTCGGATTCACCTACGCCGGCCCGGTTGCCGAAGTGGCGGCCGAATACCCCGACGTTTGGTTCGGAATCGTCGACGACGGAACGGTGGAAGCCTCCAACGTCGCCGGACTGGTGTTCGCCGAAGAAGAGGGTTCGTTCCTGGTAGGGGTGGTTGCAGCCCTGGAAAGCGAGACCGGCCATGTCGGGTTCATCGGCGGTGTCAACGTACCGTTGATCGTCAAGTTCGAAGCCGGCTACATCGCAGGCGCCAAGGCGGTCAACCCGGACATCGAGATCACGTCCACCTATCTGAGCCAGCCCCCGGACTTCTCCGGATTCAACGATCCGGCCAAGGGTAAGGAAGCGGCCAAGGGCATGTTCGACGCGGGCGCCGACATCGTCTACGCAGCCGCCGGGGGTTCCGGAGGCGGACTCTTCGAGGCGGCCACCGAGGACGGATACCTGGCGATCGGGGTCGATGCCGACCAGTATCACACTGCCGCACCCGAAGTCCGAGACGTCATCATGACCTCGATGCTGAAGAACGTGAACGTAGCCACGCACACGTTCATCACCCAGGTTGCGGACGGATCGGTTCAGCCCGGGGTCAACATCTTCGATCTGGAGACAGGAGGAGTCGGCTACTCCACCTCAGGAGGCCTGATCGACCATATCGTCGATCAAGTCGACGCCTATGCTGATCAGATAATCTCCGGTGAGATAACAGTTCCGACCACAACGGGATAGGAATCGATGCCCACCCCGGCCATCGAACTGCGTGACATAACCAAAAGGTATCCGGGTGTAGTCGCCAATAAGGATGTGAACCTGAAGGTCGAGTCCGGCACTACCCACGCGGTCATCGGTGAGAACGGGGCGGGCAAGTCGACCCTGATGAACATTCTGTACGGGATGGTTGTGCCGGATGAGGGTGACATCCTCGTCAACGGCACACCCATCCCGATAGCTTCACCCGCCGATGCGATCGCAGCAGGCATAGGTATGGTTCACCAGCATTTCAAGTTGGCCGACAACCTGACCGTTCTCGAAAATGTGATCCTCGGCGACGAGCCCACCGGACGCGCCGGCCGGATTGACTTCGAAACGGCGCGGGATCGTATCACCACGTTGGGTGACCACTACCGCATCCCGATCGATCCTGAGGCGCTGGTCGCTGACCTGACCGTCGGGAACCGGCAGAGAGTCGAGATAATAAAGGTCCTGTACCGGGGCGCCCGGGTCCTGATAATGGATGAGCCGACATCGGTTCTGGTGCCGCAGGAGGTCGACGAGCTTCTCAAGAACCTCCGGCGGCTGGCCAAAGAAGGCCTGACCATCATCTTTATCTCGCACAAACTCGACGAGGTGCTGGCCGTGGCCGACGAGATAACGGTGATGCGCCACGGACAGACGGTGGCCAGCACGACGCCATCGGTGATCACCTCCCCGGAGTTGGCTCTGCTGATGGTCGGCAGCGAGCTTCCCACCCCCGAGCCGAGAACCGCCGAGGTGGGATCGCAACCGGGTATGCGCCTCGAGTCGGTGTCCACGCGCGGGGATGGACATGAAACGGATCTCCACGACATCGACCTGACCGTGCGGCAGGGTGAAATCGTCGGTGTTGCCGGGGTGGAGGGAAACGGCCAGGCGGAACTCATCGAGGTGATCCTCGGATTGTCCCTACCTGTTTCGGGCCGGGTCGTATTCGATAATGACGATGTCACCCGATCCACCACCAGCGTCCGGCGTGGTCGCGGCCTGGCCTACATTCCTCAGGATCGCCACCGGGAAGGCCTGCTTCTCGATGCGGCCCTCTGGGAGAACCGGATCCTAGGTCACCAGATGCATCCCCCTATCAACCGCGGGGTATGGATAGACCGCCAGGCAGCCCGCAAGGATACGGAGAGAATCGTCGCCGACTCCGACGTGCGTACTCCCGGCATAGATGTGCTGGCATCGGCCCTATCCGGAGGCAACCAGCAGAAACTGATCGTCGGACGCGAACTCGCCGGTAACCCGCGGGTTCTCATCGCGGCCCATCCCACCCGCGGGGTGGATGTGGGAGCACAGGCGGCCATCTGGGCCCGCCTTACCGAAGTACGGCATTCCGGCGTGGCGGTACTCCTCATTTCGGCGGACTTGGAGGAACTGATCGGGATCTCCGATCGGATCGTCGTCATGCTCAGGGGTCGGTTGGTAGCCGAGTTCGACCCCGCCCGGACCGGACCCCAGGATCTCGGGGCGGCCATGACCGGGGCGGGCGTCCCGTGATCGAAACCCGCTTGGAGCGGATGCTCCTCCAGTTGATAGCCCCGGTTGTCGCTATCGCGTTCGCAGCCTTGCTGGCCTACATCATCCTCCACCTCACCGGCGCCGACGCCGGGTTGGTCCTCGGTGAGGTGGTGGCCTTCGGGACGACTCCGGCCAGCCTCGTCGCGGTAATCAACAAGGCCACCACGTTCTATCTGGCAGGCATCGCCGGAGCGATCGGCTTCCGGATGCTGCTCTTCAATATCGGTATCGACGGCCAATACAGGCTGGCGGTCTTCTTCGCGGCGGTGGTCGGAGCATCGGTCTCCCTCCCACCGGTGCTGCACGTAGCCTTCATAATCTTGATCGCCATGGCGGTCGGCGCCGGGTGGGCGGCGATTGCCGGTTACCTCAAGGTGACCCGCGGTGTATCGGAGGTAATCAGCACCATCATGCTCAACGCCGTAGCGACGGGCATCATCGCCTTCCTCCTCGCTCCCGGAAGGTTGGCGGAGCAGGCGGAAGGCAGCAACAACATCCGGACTACGCCCATACCCACCTCCGGTTGGCTGCCCGGATTTGAAGTGCAGGGAAGGGAGATCTTCGGATTCACGGTCGTGGCGGCGTTGATGGGGATGGGCTTCTGGATCCTCCTGAATCGAACCCGATTCGGTTTCGAGCTAAGGGCCAGTGGACTGTCCCTGCGAGCGGCGGCCGTGAGCGGGGTCGACTCCAAGCGCATGATCTTCATAACGATGGTGATGTCAGGGGCGATGGCCGGTCTGGTCGGGATCCCACAACTCCTCGGCTCCTCCCACCAGTACGGCCTCGATTTCCCGGCGGGTTTCGGGTTCACCGGACTCGCCATCGCGATTCTCGGGCGCAACCATCCGCTTGGCGTTGCTCTAGGCGCCCTGCTGTGGGCTTGGCTGGAGCGATCCGCTCAGATTCTCGACCTGCTCGGAGTGTCACGGGAGATTGTCACGATCATGCAGGCCACGATCGTATTGAGTGTGGTGGTGGCCTATGAAGTAGTACGCCGGGTGAGCGTCCGAAGACAGCAAAGGCTTGTAGGCCGGGCAACTTCGGAATCCGAGGATCTTGAAGTCGGGGGAACCGAATGAAGTCCATCGTCAGGAAGTTCATCGTATCCATCTGGAGTAGTTGGTGGGGGAAGGTAGCTGTCGGGTTGTTGCTCCTCTCCGTGGTCGCCGATGTGGCCGCTACCCCCGACCTTCTCTCACGCGGAGCGGTAAGCGCGTCGCTTCGTTTCGCGGTCCCGATCGTTCTGGCCGGCCTCGGTGGATTGTGGGCGGAGAGATGCGGTGTGCTCAATATCGGTCTCGAAGGCATGATGATCATCGGGACTTGGATGGGGGCGTGGGCCGGTTACCAGTGGACCCCGTGGGTAGGTGTACTGGCCGCGATCGGCGGCGGCGCGTTGTTCGGCGCCTTCCATGCCCTCATGACCGTTACCTTCGGGGTTGATCAGGCCGTGTCGGGAATCGCCATCAACGTCGCCGCTCTGGGGCTGGGACGCTTTCTGTCCTCCATTTTCTTCGAGGGCACACCCGGCGGTGGCATAAGCCAGTCGCCCCATGTCGGACAGATAGGCGCCATCTCCGTGCCCGGCTTGAACGAACTGCTGGATCCGGTTGCGCAATGGGAGATCACGGTGCTTTCCGATCTTGCGGAACTCCTGCTGGGAATGACCACCGGTGTGTCTCTGCTTACGGTGCTGGCGGCGCTCCTCGTAGTCGCCTCTTGGTGGACGCTCTTCCGGACCAGCTTCGGGCTGCGGCTCCGGGCCAGTGGAGAAAACCCCGCCGCCGCCGATTCTCTGGGGGTTAATCCCAACCGGATGCGTTACGCCGCGCTCACCATCTCGGGCGCTCTCGCCGGTCTGGGCGGCGCCTTCCTGGTGACGGTGGCGTCATCGATCTATCGGGAGGGTCAGGTGGCGGGTCGAGGTTTCATCGGTCTCGCCACAGTGATATTCGGAAACTGGATGCCGGGTCGCCTCAGCCTCGGAGCGTTGCTCTTCGGGTTTACCGACGCCCTACGCACCCGCCAGGAAACCACCATGACCGCCCTGCTGATAGTCGGATCGTTGGTGTTTGCGGCGCTCGCCATCCGAGCCTTCAGATCAGCTAAACGAGGGGCGACCTTCGGTTACGCGGTGGCGGCGGTAGGGCTGGGATGGTGGTTCCTCGGGCTCGGCGTCGTTCCCTCCGAGTTTGTCGGTTTCGCCCCCCACCTGACCACTCTGCTTGTTCTGTCTCTAGCCCATCAGAAGATCCGACCTCCGCAAGGTATCGGAGTCCCCTACCGTCGAAGCGAGGCCACCTGATGAGGCTGGTCCGATTCCTTATGAAAGGAGCAATGTGAAGGGCCAGTATTGGAATAGCCCGGTCTTGCGGTCCGTGCTGAACGTAGTGGAACACTCCAACCACGTCTCGACCTCCCGAGATGCGGTCGAGAGGGTCGCCGCCTGGATGGCCTATGAGGAGTTCGTTTTCCCCAGCGGAGGAGCGACCGGAGAGTTCGACGTGGGATCGGATCCGGACGACATTATCGACGTCACGATGTTGGTATCCACCTTGAACTTCGCGTTCACGGATTTCGCCTCCGGGCAAATGTTCGAGGCCGAATACAAAGGCCGGACATGGTCGGACAGCCTGGGCATGTTTGCCTGCATCCACCAAGCGCTCACGACAGGCGTCCCCCTACTCGAAGGCGCCTACCTGTCGACGATCACAAGAACAGACCTCGAAGGTATTTTCCGCGCCAACATCGAAATGCCCATGCTCGACGAACGTACGGAGATCCTCAACACAGTGGGAACCACGCTGGTCGACAATTACCGGGGACGATTCCACCGGTTCGTACGCAGTTGCGCACCGGCTATGTACGCCGAGGGTGAAGGGCTTCTTGAACGGCTCCTGATCGAGTTCCCCCGTTTCGACGACACGAGCATCTACCGCGGTCGGCAGGTTCATATCCACAAACTGGCCCAGCTTGCGCTCTGGACCCTGCACATGGCACTGCGCCCGGGCGGCAGGTGGGAGTTGGCCGATCTGGCGATGATGACCGCCTTCGCCGACTACATAGTGCCGATGGCGTTGGATGTGATGGGGATTCTCGGTTACTCACCTGACCTGGCCGCTCGGATCGATGAAGGGGTGATGCTCGATAGAGACAGCGAAGAGGAGATCGAGATCCGTTCCCATACGCTCTATGCCACCGCGCTGCTGACCGACGCGATAAACGCCCTCCGCCCCCCGGATCTCCAGTTGGTCATTCCCCAGGTCGACTTCCGTCTCTGGTCGCACTACCACGCCACCTTCCGTCCACACCATCTCACCAGGACGACCATGTATTGACAAAAGCCCATCTTTTTACATGACCGCAAGTCCTGTAGTAATACAACCTGAACGAGAGGACCCGGCACGCCTACCACTAACCCCGATTTTTCATGCAGGGGTTTGAATGGGTAGCCGAGAGAGATGAAATGAACTCTCTTACCTGGGAAAATAGCCGCTTGACGGGCTTGACGTGGCCTTTTCGAGGTCGGTGTGACGGGGGCATGAAGAATTGGGGCTAATCAGAAATGGATGGAAAAGGTCTCCGATCCCATCTCGCCATTACACTGGACAGCCCTCCCGACCGGGACCAATCTGATGACAATCCCTCTCCTGCTGGATGTAGACACCGGAATCGATGACTCCCTGGCCCTCCTCTATGCGATCGCCTCCCCGGAAGTCGAACTGCTGGGGGTAAGTTGCGTAGCAGGCAACGTCACCTTGGCAGAGGTAGCCGACAACACCGGGTATGTATTGGACCTGGCAGGACGTTCCGACGTGGAGGTTGCCCGCGGCGCCGCTCGACCGCTTGCCCGACCCCTCGTCACCACACCCGAGACCCACGGTCCCGCCGGAATCGGGTATTCCAAACCCACCTCCCAACCGGATCGACTGAGCAGCAGGTCAGGAATAGACCTTATTGTCGACACCGCCAGGGCTCGGCCGGGAAAGGTGACGATGGTCGCTCTGGGGCCACTTACCAACGTAGCGATGGCCCTCGAACGGGAACCCCGCCTCCTTACCCTGCTGCGGCGGGTGGTGATAATGGGTGGATGCTTCAAGGTGGCGGGTAACACGGCGCCGCGAACCGAATGGAACATGCATGTAGACCCCGAAGCAGCCAAGGCGGTCTTCTCGGCCGCCCGCCGGGAGTCCCGACGGCTGCCCTTGGTGATGCCACTGGATGTAACCGAACGAGCCCGGCTCCTCCCCCACCATGTCGAACGAATGGCGGAGTTGGCAGGAACCGGCCTTGACTCCCGGGAACCGCTGACTTCCCGGCCGCATCCCCTGATTTCGTTCGTGACCGACGCCCTCCGCTTCTATATGGAGTTCCATAAGCGTTACGACGGGTTCTACGGGGCCTTCGTGCATGATCCCTTCGCCGTTGCGGCCGGGCTTGATCCGTCACTCGTGGAGGTGGTGGAGACCACCGTCGATGTCGAAACATCGGGTGAACTGACGACCGGCGAGACCGTGGCGGACTTCCGCAACTCCTGGGGTGGTCGACTCAATGCGGCCATTGCCGCAGAAGGCCGGGCGGATGTCTTTCTGGAACGGCTGGTCGTGAGAATCGGGGACCTGGCGCGTTCTTTATCGTAAGATACAGCAGATCAGAACTCCGTATCCTCCGAAAGCTTCAAACCAACACCTACCGACCCGCAACACCTTCCCCACCGATAACCTGACCCTCTCTCATACGGTTTGAGCGGCGCGGTAGGTTCCCAGCACATGCAGCTCTTCCAATGTGGCAGGCCGAGGATCGAGCACTGCCTTGACTCCCTTTGGTCCGGGCTCGTGCAGCATGTCGGCGTAGAACAGGTATTTCCACGGTATCTCGGCCGGCCGCGATTCCAACCGGGTCAGGTTGGCGCCCCGCAAACCCAACTCCGTAAGCGAGAGGGCCAGGGCGCCCGGAGTATGGGCGGTGGCGAACACGAAAGACGTCTTGTTGGCGTCTTCGTCCACCTCCCATCCGTTAGGCGCCAGCACCACGAAACGGGTGGTGTTGTGTGTCCTATCCATAAAGTCGTAGGCCAGTACCTTCACCCCCGGTCTGGCGCCGCTCTTGGGAGGCGCCAGAGCCGCCGCGGCGCTGTCTCCCCGCTCCAGGATCATGGTCACCGCCCCGGCCGTGTCTTGGGTGGCGACAGGTTTCCATCCGGCCTGTTCGATACGATCATCAGCCTGAGCCAGGGCTTGAGGATGGGAATACACGGTCCTTATATTCGCCAGAGAAGCGGCCTCGAGCCCGATAAGGGCGTGGCGGACCTCCACGAGATGCTCACCCACTATCGGCGCCCGACTCCGGGCGAGACGGTCGAGAACCGGCAACACGCTGCCCGTGGTGGAGTTCTCGATAGGAAGCACCAACCTGTCCACCATACCGTCCCGCAACGCATGGAAGGCGGGTGCGAATCCACTGAACCCTAACCGCTCAGCCGCCGGGAACAGTTCCCCGACCGCTTGGTGTGAATAAGAATCCGGCTCGCCCTGGTAGCCAACTTGCATAGCTACAGAGTAGCCCGTGAGGAAGAAGGTGATAAAACCACCCAATCGAGCCCGACCGCCGGTCGGCATGTCGACTTTGAACGCTTGGCCGCCCTCGAGCCGCTTCGCTATAAGCGCCTTGCGACATCCTTGCGTGAGCGGCGCGCATGGCGGAGGCCGGGTGCGCAACTACCTGAGGCGGCGCCTCGCGGGTAGTAGTATCCTCCGAATATCATCATCGGTTATGTCGTCCGTAACACCGATCATCGTTTCGATGCCCGGAGCCGATCTGTCGGACCTGACCCGTCTGGGTGAACTATCGCGGCCCGCTCGAACCGGGAGACCGAGGCGGGAAACCCGGTGACGAGTCCGGAGCGCCATTCCGAATACCGCAAGCCGCCGGGATGGGTCGCCGACGCCATCTTCTATCAGGTGTTCCCGGATCGGTTCGCGCGCTCGTCGCCGGCAGGCCGGGATAACCGTTGGGAAGACTGGGACGCGCCTCCGAGCCTCTACGGATTCAAGGGTGGTGACCTGGATGGACTGGCGGAACGTCTTGACTGGATCCGACAACTGGGGTGTAACGCCCTCTACCTGAACCCGATCTTCCAGTCCCCCGCCAACCATCGCTACCACACCCACGACTACCACCAGGTCGATCCTCTCCTCGGGGGTGACCGGGCTTTCGATCACCTGATGGCCGAATGTCGGCGACGCGGCATCCGGGTGATCCTCGACGGGGTCTTCAACCATGTGGGGCGGGGTTTCTACCAGTTCAACCATCTTCTCGAAGTGGAGTCCGACAGCCCCTACGTCGACTGGTTTCATGTTCACGGTTTCCCGCTGCGCGCCTACGACCAGAGCAACGGTCATGCCCGGTACGAATCGTGGTGGGGAATGCCCGCGCTCCCCAAGCTCAACACCGGCAACCCGGAAGTTCGGGAATACCTGATGAAGGTGGGAGAGCATTGGATCAACCGTGGGATAGACGGTTGGCGTCTCGATGTGCCTGAGGAGATCAGAACGGAAGGGTTTTGGGAGGAGTTTCGAGAACGGATCAGAGCCGCCAATCCCGACGCCTACCTGGTGGGTGAATTATGGGGCGACGCCGGATGGTGGACCTCCACCGGGGAACGCTTCGACGGGACCATGAACTATGTGTTGACCGGACATATCGTTTCCTTTGCGGGCGGCAATCACATTGATCCCGGAGTGGCTCACCGCCTCCAATACCGGATCGATCAACTGGACGCCGCCGGATACGCAACCGCGGTGCATAGCCTGATCGACACCTATCCGGCGCATGTCCTGGCGGCTCATCTCAACCTGCTGGGCTCCCACGACACCGCCCGGATCATCACGGTCATGGGAGGCGATCCGGCCTCGGTGCAACTCGCCGCCCTGCTCATGTTCACCTTCCCCGGGGCGCCGTGCATCTACTACGGAGACGAGATCGGCATGGCCGGCGGCGCAGACCCGGAATGTCGAGGAGGGTTCCCCTGGGACCGCCCCGAGGACTGGAATCATGAGATTCACGAGACGTTCTCATCGCTGGCTCGTCTTCGGCGTGAGAAGGCGGCCCTCAGGCGCGGCGGCTATCGCACAGTGCATGCTCCCGCGGGAGAACACCTCTACGCCTTCGTGCGAGAACATGATTCCGAACGGCTTCTCATCGCCGTCAACAGCGGAGATGAGGGGTCCCAAGCCATTCTGGACTCCTCTCCGGCAGGTGTACCGGTAAGGCGGGTGTGGGGCGCAGGTCAAGCGACACTCCACGAAGGGACGCTCCGGATACGCCTCCCGGGCCGCCGGGGGGCCATCTGGGAGATATCCTGAACCGGTCCGGTGCATCATATCCTTTCACTATCCTCCCCTCCTCCCACCCGATGGAGCGGGGCCTGCTCTCCCGCAAGAGACCGCATAGGGAAGCCGTTCCTTCCGAACCCCGCAGCCGAGCCCGCCCGCCCTTCCAGTCGGCGCGGCTGCGAATCATGTATCCGACATATCCTCCCGGCCGGCGAAGATGCCGACCGGCGGGCGCAAACCATGGCGACGTGCGGCTAACTTATGTTGGAGGGCGGTTTCACCGAGACCGTAGTGATAAGCCTGGAAAGGGCTGACGATAAGCCGACAAACATAGGAGGGCGCCTAAACGAACCTTCCGGGTTCGCCGGTCGGCAAAGTACCTGGTAAAGCGCCGGGATGTACCGGACGAACCCCGCATACGGACTCTTCCACCATGCTCCTGGCAACCGCAACCGACGGAGGTCAACACAGATGCCAACGATGAAGGCGGCCCAAGTCCACGATGACCTGAGCTTTGATGTGAACGAAGTAGAACAGCAGTCACCCGGACCGGGAGAGGCGCTGGTGAGGTTACACGCCGCGGGCGTGTGCGCCACCGATCTTCATGTGCTGGAAGGAATGATCCAGCCCGACGAGTACCCGATGACCGTGGGTCACGAAGGGGCCGGTGTCGTAGTAGAGGCCGCACCCGGCGCAACCGTTTCGGTGGGTGATCGAGTTGCCGTGTACAACAAGATTTTCTGTGGCGCCTGCGAGCAGTGCCTCCTCGGGCGTCAGAACATCTGCGACAACGAGCCGGGACAGTTCGGGTTCAACCTCGACGGCGTGTACGCCGAGTACATCACCGCACCTTCCCGGAATCTGGTCGTCCTGCCGGACAATGTAGATTACGCAACCGCGGGAGTGCTGGCCTGCGCCGGCATGACCGCGGTCCACGCGACGCGACTCGCCAACTTGAGCGTCGGTGAGACAGCGGTCGTCAACGGCATCGGCGGGGTCGGCTCGATGGTCCTACAGGTGGCGGCGCTGGCCGGGGCCCGCGTCCTCGCGGTCGCCGATACCGAGGAGAAGCTCGATCTCGCCAGGTCGTACGGCGCGTCGGGGGGTCTGGTGGTTCCCGACGCCGAAGGCTACGACGAGCTTCCCGATAGGATAAGGGCGCTTACCGGAGGTAGGGGGACCGACCTCTTCTTCGAGTTGGTGGGCACAACCAAGACCATGCTGGCCGGGCTCCGGTCGCTGGCCAAGCACGGACGGTTCGTATCCACCGGGTATACGGACGAATCCCTGGAAGTACACCCCATCGAGTTCATCCTCCCGGAGACGGTGTGGGTCTCGACGGTGGCCGCCACCGCCCTTGACCTGGCCGATGCGATTCGCCTCGCCGCCGATGGGCACATATCAGTACCCATAGCAGCCACCTATCCGCTTGACAGCGCCGCCGAAGCCCTTGAGAACCTGAGGCGGAGGCGGGTACTGGGCCGCCAGGTACTCACCCTGGCCTGACCCGAGGAGGAAACCGCAGAATGACGGTTATAGAACGCCCCACCATCGACTTCCTGACCAGGCCCAAGCACCTCTTCATAGGCGGTGAATGGGTTGAGGGGATCGACAGCTTCCCGACCAGCGACCCCGCCACGGGCGAGGTGCTCGCCGAGATTCCGATAGCCGGCGCCGACCAGGTTGACCTGGCGGTGGAGGCGGCCACCAACGCCTTCCACGACGGTTGGCGCGACATGGCGGCCACCCGGCGTCAACGGCTCATCTGGAAGCTGGGCGACCTCCTGGAGGAACACAAGGATGAGTTCGCCGTACTCGAGGTTCTCGACAACGGTAAACCCCTCTGGGAGGCGGAGTTGGTCGATATCGCCCTATCCATCGAGATACTCCGGTACTACGCAGGCTGGACCACCAAGATCCACGGCGATGTCCTACCGAACAGCATTCCGGGCCTGCTCAGCCTCCGCAAACGCGAACCTATCGGCGTGGTCGGGGCGATCGCACCGTGGAACTTCCCGCTGCTGGAGATCATCTATAAGATCGGCCCTGCGCTGGCGGCCGGATGTACGGTTGTCGGCAAACCCGCCACATGGACGCCGCTCACCACCCTACGCTTCGCGGAGTTGATCAACGAGGCGGGAATACCGCCCGGGGTAGTAAACATCGTCACCGGCCCCGGACCGGCGGTCGGGGGCGCGATAGCTTCCCATCCCGGGATCGACAAGGTGGCGTTCACCGGCCAGACCCGGACCGGCCAGGAGATCCTCAGACAAGCGATACCAACCCTGAAACGCGTCTCGCTGGAGTTGGGGGGTAAGAGTCCCAACGTAGTATTTGCCGACGCTGATCGGGAGGCTGCCATGGCGGGCGCCTTCGGCGGCATATTCTTCAATCAGGGCCAGGCGTGCGTGGCCGGCTCGCGGCTGTTCGTTGAAGACTCCATCGCGGACGACTTCGCCGCCGAACTGATCGAGAGGGCCGAGGGGGTGAGGCTCGGCCAGGGTCTCAATCCTGAATCGCAGATGGGTCCACTGGTGTCGGCCTCCCACCGCGAGTCGGTCAAGGGTTACATAGCAGCGGCCGCGGCAGGCGGCGCCGAAATCGCGGCCGGCGGTAAGGAAGCTACCGTCGAGGGCCTCGAGCGCGGTTTCTTCCTGCAGCCGACCGTGGTCGATCGGGTCACCAATGACATGGAGGTGGCTCAGGAGGAGATATTCGGACCAGTGGTGTCAATCCTCCGCTTCTCGGGTTGGGACGAGCTCATCTCGCTGGCGAACGATGTTCGCTATGGCCTCGCAGCCGGTATCTGGACCTCGGATGTGAACAAGGCGTTGAAGTTCGCCGACGCGATCCGCGCCGGCACAGTGTGGATCAATACCTACGGGATGTTCGATGTCGCCGTTCCCTTCGGTGGACACAAGATGTCCGGCTTCGGGGGACGCGAACTAGGCGAGGAAGCGCTCGACGCATACCTGCAACCCAAGTCGATCTGGATCGATACCGAGGCGGTGATCCCAACCCAGGGTCAGGGAATCTCCCGCTGAAACGTCGAACGGTCCGATCCGGATAGAGAGTCGGATGGTTCCTGGCTAAATCCCCGAGGAAGGGCAAACCCGCAGTGATCCGGCCGAGGGATGATGTCCAGGTGTCCGGAAAGGACGGCATGGCGCCACGGACCTCCTATGAACGTAAGGTCGCCCTGCTGACACTCGACCGGCGATCATCTATCGTTCCAGGAAAGACGGAGGAAGGAGAATCCGGGTGGACAAACTCGTACAACCTGGCTGGCTCGAAGAGAACCTGACGGCCGATGACCTGCGTATCCTCGATTGCTCGGTGGTCTTTGAGCGACCGGACGGTGTGCTGAACATCGAGAGCGGCAGGGAAAGATGGACGCAGGAACACATTCCCGGAAGCCTCCATGTTGATCTTACAACCGATCTCGCCGACCGATCCGCCGAACTCATGTTCATGATGCCGCCCACGGAGGATTTCGTATCGGTCATGGAGTCGGTGGGTGTCGGTGATGGAACGAGGGTGGTCCTCTATGACTTCGACATGAACATGTGGGCTGCGAGGGTTTGGTGGATGCTTCGCTCCGTCGGGTTCGAGGAAGCCGGTATCCTGGATGGAGGACTGCGACGATGGAAGGCGGAAGGACGATCCGTAACCGCCGATCCCGCGCCCGGTCACCCGAAGACCGTGATGACGGTTCGGGAGGGACCCCATATCTTCGTCGGCAAGGAGCAGGTTCTAGCCGCGATCAGGGACGAGGGCGTCGCCATTGTCGACGCCCTACCCGCAGCCCATTACAACGGTGATATCCAGTTTTATCCACGCCCCGGCCATATCCCGACCGCAATCAACGTACCCGCCGGTTCCCTTGTAGACCACGACACACACGCCTACGCCGACATGGATGAACTGCGCAAGCTGGCGGCGCCCGCTCTCGAAACCGAGTCCCGCCGGACCGTTACCTACTGCGGAGGCGGTATATCGGCGGCGAGCACCGCCTTCGCCCTCGCACTGCTCGGCTCGGAGCAGGTCTCGATCTACGACGGATCCATGAGTGAGTGGGCGTCCGACCCGTCACTCCCGCTCGATAATCCGGGGTCCGGTTAACCAGCGGCGATATCGTCGGCATGAAGGAGACCGATGGACACTGAACGGATAGCGAAATCAGCTACCGAATCGGTGGATCTCGACTTTGCCGTCGACCTGTGCCGCCAAGTCTCCCGCATTCCGAGCGTCCTGGGATCGGAGGGACCCTTGGCCGGGTTCGTCGCCGACACGCTGCGGAATCTCGGTTTCGACGGGGTCGAGCTCCAACCCGTCATATCGGATCGCCCCAACGCTATCGGGGAGATTGACTTCGGACCCGGTCGAAGGGTGGTCCTCACCGGACACCTGGACACCAAACCCGTTTCACACGGCTGGACAGTGGCCGAGCCGTATTCGGGTGATCTCGTGGACGGGCGGGTCTACGGCCACGGAATCATGGACATGAAGGGGGCGCTCGCCTGCCAGATCGCGGCGCTCGCCGGCCTGCGGGAAGCCGGCCTGCCACTAACCGGAACGGCGGCGTTCGCGGCTGTTTCGGATCACATGGGCGAACAGAGAGGTTCGATCGCCTACTTCGAGGCTCATCCGGCCGATCTGTGCGTGCTCGGCGAACTGAGCGAAAGCACCATCTGCCTCGGACATCGGGGACGTTACTACTTCGATGTGCATGTGTACGGACGCTCCGCCCACACCTGCCACAAGCACGACGCGGTGAATGCCAACTACCTGGCGGCGCTGGCCGTCATTGAACTGGAGCATTCCCGACTCGAACCCGAACTGGAACCCTGGGTGGCGGACCTCTTCGGCAAGGAGACCTTCATGGCGCCCGGACGGATTTACGGAGGCTTGCCCCCGGGAGGACCTTCCATGATTCCCGATGAATGCGTGATCAGGGTGGACTGCCGACCCCAGCCGGGTGTCGGTAAGGCGGCGATTCGAGCAGAGATCGAGAGGGCGCTGGCTGCTGCGGCGGAGAAGGACAGCCGGTTCCGAGCCGAAGTGACGCTGGCCGACGAGAAGGCCGGGCACCTCGTGGACCGCGATTCGGAGGTCGTGAACCTGATGCGGGAGGCGGTACGGGCCGCCCGACCGGGAAAGGAACCGCAATTGCGCGTGGAAGGCTGGCTGGGAGACACATCCAGCTTCGGACCGCTGGTCGAGACGGTCATCTTCGGTCCCGGCGGGGAACCCGTCTACGCGGCGAACGAGAACCTCTCGGTCGAAGACATCCACGACGCCGCCCGGGTGTACGCCGCCTTCGTAGCTTTGGCCCTGTCGAGATGAAGTACCCGGGGTTCGACACCGTCCTCGACTCCTGCCTGCGGGTCCGCTCCGGCGAGGAAGTACTCCTGCTCACCGACGAGGGAACCGACCCCGAGGTCGTATCAGGGCTGGTCGAGGGGATCGGATCAAGGGGAGCGACGCCGCTGGTCACCCGGATTCCAGCGCCTTTCATTCCGGGCGAAGAACCGCCCCGCGCCGCGGCGGCCGCCTTGATGTCGTCCGGCGCCGCGATCGAATTGACCAGCCTGTTCATCGGATCAAGCCGAGCGCGCCGGCGGGCCTCCGCCGCGGGAGTCCGCTATCTGGCCATGCCGGGCGTGGAGTTGGACACCTTCAGAGCGGGTGGACCGCTCACCGTAGATTTCGACTCCCAGCGTGACATCGCCAAGGTCGTCGGGGCGGCATGGGATAAAGGTTCCACCTTCAGACTAACCAGCGCGGCCGGAACCGACCTCCGCGGCTCGGTCGAGGATCGACCCGGACGGGTACTCGACGGGATCGCCCGGGCCGACGGACAGTACATGGCGCCCCCCGACATAGAAGCCGGGACGGCGCCGGTCGAGCAGACCGCGACGGGAGTGGCGGTCATCGACGGTGACCTGCTGTTCATGGGTACAGGCCCCCTCCCGGAACCGGTTGTGATGCACTTCGACGAGGGGCGCATGGTCGGGGTGGAGGGAACCTACAAGAGTCGCCTGCTGGACATGATTACCCGCTGCAACGACGACCGGATGGGCAACCTGGCCGAGGTGTCCATGGGACTCAACCCACTGGGAACGATCTGTGGCGTACCGATGGAAACCGAGTCCGCTCTCGGCACGGCCCACATCGCACTGGGTAACTCGATCGCGTACGGGGGAACGGTCAACGCGGCCGCCCACCTTGATTGTGTGATGGCGGCGGCAACCCTCGAGATAGACGGCCGGATGGTAATCAGCAACGGGGAACTCTCCGGGTGAGCATGCGGGGTGGACGAGCCGAAACCTCGGGGAGCAAGGGCCCGTCGTCCTCCGGACGAACGTTGTGTCCTCGGTCTACGACCGGCGGGAGACCCACACACCGGCCTCCCCGGATCCTGCTGGCCAAGCCGGGTCTCGACGGGCATGATCGAGGTGTGAAGGTCATCGCGATGGCCTTGCGAGACGCCGGGGCGGAGGTCATCTTCCTCGGGCTCAGACAGCCGCCACATATGATCGTGACGGCGGCTGTGGAAGAGGGCGCGGATCTGATCGGGATCTCGGTGTTGTCGGGCGCCCATGTAGCCCTCTGTCGCCGACTGGTGGAGGAGCGGCGGCGCGCCGGGATCGAAGATGTGCCCATCGTCGTCGGCGGGACCATCCCCAGGGAGGACATCACCAGGCTCACCGACCTGGGAATCTCCGCGGTATTCGGGGTGGGGTCCCCCCTCGAGGAAGTTATCGAGGGCATCCTCCGGCAGGCAAGATCCTCCCGCCACACCCGATGAGCGAGAAGAGGCACACCGCTTCCGGCATCCCGGTCGCGCCTTTGTATACGCACGCCGATATGGAGGGGTTCGACCCCGACGAGCGCCTCGGCATACCGGGCCGACCACCCTACACCCGGGGACCATACGAGACCATGTACCGGGGTCGGCTGTGGACCATGCGCCAGTTCGCCGGATACGGGAGCCCCGAGGACACCAACCGGCGTTACCGGTTCCTGCTCGATCAGGGTCAAACCGCGCTTTCCGTAGCCTTCGACCTGCCGACCCAGTTGGGGTATGACTCGTCGCACCCGATGGCCAGCGCCGAGGTCGGCCGGGTCGGGGTAGCGATCGACACCGCAGACGACATGGTCGACCTCTTTGCAGACCTTCCCTTGGACAAACTCTCCGTCAACTTCACCATCAACGCCACCGCCCCCATTATCCTCGCCTTTTATCTGGTGGCCGCTGAACGGCAGGGAGTTCCTTACGAGAAACTGTCGGGAACGCTGCAGAACGACTTGCTCAAGGAGTTCCTGGCCCGCAAGGCCTTTATCTTCCCCCCTACTCCGTCGATGCGTCTAGTAGCGGACGTCGTCGAATGGTCGGCCCGATCCCTTCCCCGGTTCAACCCAATCTCGGTGACCGGCTATCACGCCCGGGAGGCGGGTTGCACGGCGGTCCAGGAACTCGGTCTGACCATGTGCTCCGCCATCTCCTACGCCGAAGAACTGATAGGCCGAGGACTCCCCTTCGATTCGTTCGCACCCCGGTTCTCGTTCCACTTCGCCACCACTATGAACCTGTTCGAGGAGGTGGCCAAGCTCCGCGCCGCCCGACATCTGTGGCACGAGATCGCCACCACCCGATTCGGGGCGCAGGACCCGCGTTCTGCCCGGTTGAGGTTCTTCTCCGGCAACTCGGGAACGACACTGACCGCCGCCCAACCCCTCAACAACATCATCCGATCAACCATCCAATGCCTCGGGGCGGTCCTCGGCGGAGCGCAGTCCATCCATGTCATGGGTTACGACGAGGCATACGAGCTCCCCACCGAAGAGGCGGTAACCCTCTCGCTGCGTACCCAGCAGATCGTGGCCCACGAATCGGGAGTGGTGGACACAGCAGACGCGCTGGCGGGTTCCTACTACATCGAATGGCTCACGTCCGAAGTGGAGAGTCGCGCCCGCGAGGTGATAGCGGCGGTGGAGGATCTGGGGGGAGCGGTGAAGGCGCTCGAAGCAGGGGTCCCGCAACGCTGGATAGCAACCGAGGCGTATCGAACGGAGCGGGCGATAGCCGACGGAACGGAGGTCCGGGTAGGGGTTAATCGGTATGTGGACGATTCAGAGACTCCTCACGAACCCCGCCTGTTCTCCCTCGACCCCGGGATCGAAGAGCGCCAGATTGCCCGCACCCGAAGGCGGAAGGAAGCCCGGGACCGGCGGAAGGTCGAAGCCTCCCTCACATCCCTTGAAAACGCTCTCCGCTCCGGCGACAACGTGATGCGCCCTCTGATGGAAGCATCCAGGAACGGGGCCACGCTGGGGGAGATGAGCGATGTGATGCGGGTCGAGTTCGGCGAGTTCCAGGAACCCAGCCCTTGGTAGGCGACGCCGGGATGCTCGACGGGATCCGGGTCCTGGACCTCACCAGGTTCGTCTCCGGCGCTTACGCTTCCTTCACGATGGCCACTCTCGGGGCTGAGGTGCTGAAGGTGGAATCTCCCCGAGGCGGAGACCCCTACCGGAGGCAGGGAACCGCTCAGGTCGGGACCGAATCGGTTCTCTTCATGACCCTCAACAGCGCCAAGAAGAGCGTCGCGCTCGACTTTCGGGCTGAGCTTGCCCGGCCGGCGATCGAAGCTCTCCTGGCGTCCTGCGATGTGTTGATCGAAAACGGAAGGCCAGGCAGCCTCGCCAAGTACCGGCTTGACTACGAGTCGGTTCACGCCCGGCATCCTCACCTCGTATACGGGTCTATCTCGGGGTTCGGGGATGTGGGTCCCGACGCTTCCCGAGGAGGTTTCGATCTCATCCTGCAGGCTTCCGGAGGCCTGATGAGCGTCACCGGCCACGAAGACACCGGCCCCGCCAAGATCGGGGCGCCTGTTACCGATGTCGGGGCTGGTCTCGCCTGCGTCGTAGGAATACTGGCCGCCCTGGTCGAAAGGGAGCGGACCGGGGTGGGTCGCCGAGTTTCTACCTCGCTGCTGGAGTTCTCACTGGCTGCTCTCGCCACCCTGGCCACCTCGTACCTGGTGAACGGGGAACTGCCCGGTCTACTAGGTAGCCACTCTCCCACATTTGCCCCCTACGGCGCCTTCCACGCATGTGACGGGATGTTCGTGGCGGCCGGCGCGGGGTCGGAAGCGCTGTGGCGCCGCTTCTGCCGGGCGATCGACGCCCCTCATCTGATCGAAGATCCCCGCTTCTTGGACAACCCCTCCAGGGTGGCGAACCGCGACGAACTGACCAGGGAAATCGAGTCGGTCACCACTATGAGGAGCGTGGCCCACTGGCTGGACACCTTCGAGACGGCCGGGGTCCCCGCGGACCGCATCAACGATATCGCCGGGGTGCTTGACGGACCGCAAACCGACGCTCTGGGAGCGGTGCAAACGCTCGTCCATGAAACAGTCGGCGCCTACCCCGTTCTCGGTATACCCATCCGGATAGACCGCACCCCGCTGCCCATCCCCCATGCCGCTCCCCGCCTGGGGCGCCACACCCGCGAAACGCTCGGATCGGTTGGATTGGCGCCCGGGCAGATCGATGCCCTCATTCACGACGGCGCAGCCGCCGAGCCGCAATGACCTCGATGACCGCGGCGACCGCGGCGACCGTCCTCGAACGTACCGTAGAACTGGCTTCCGTCCCGGCGCCTCCCCTCGACGAAGCGGACCGCGCCGAGATAGTGGTCGGCTGGTGGCGCCAGGACGGTCTCGAACCCCACATAGACGGAGCGGGAAACGTCGTGACCAGGCTTCGGGAGGGCCGGGGTCCGGCAACGATTGTGGCCGCCCACCTCGACACCGTTTTCGGCCGCGATACGCTCCATGGCGCCAAGCGGGAGACGGACCGCCTTTGCGGTCCCGGCGTGGGTGACAACACTATATCGGTGGCGGCGCTCTCCGCCTTGGACGCATTGCTTCCGCAGCAACTCGACCGACCGCTGTGGATCGTGGCCACCGTGGGAGAGGAAGGGTTCGGGAATCTGGCGGGCGCCCGCTACCTGGTCGAGAATCCACCTGCCCGGATGGGAGCGCTGATCGCTCTCGAGGGAAACTACCTCGGACGGATCGTCACGGTCGGCGTCGGATCGGTACGCCGGGAAGTCGAGTTGGAAGGTCCCGGAGGCCACGCCTGGGAAGCGGCCGACCGTCCCAGCGCCATCCATGACCTGGCCAGGATTGTCACCCGTATCGAAGCGTTGCTTCCGGAGGCCCGCAACCGAGCCCGGTGCTCCATCAACGTGGGACATGTCGAAGGCGGAGAGTCGATCAACGCGCGCGCCCGGCGCGCTGCGTTCCGGATCGATGTCCGCTCTACCGATCCGGCCGTCCTCGCCGATCTCGACACGTCCGTCCGCCGTGTTGTCGACAGCGGTCGGTCACCGGGGGTGATCGCCGGATTGAAAACGTTGGGTAAGAGGCCCGCCGGATCGGTTCCTAAGGCTCATCCGCTCGTACAGGCAGCCGGAGAAGCCCTCACAAAAGTGGGAATCGAAGCTGAGTATGGGGCGGCCAGCACCGACGCCAACGCCGCCTACGCGGCCGGAATCCCGGCTGTCACTATCGGTGTCACCACCGGCTCGGGCGAGCACACCCCGGAGGAATGGATCGATATCCCACCGATCACGACCGGCCTCGCCGCGCTGGCCGATACCATCGTTCGCTATGACAGGAAGACAGGATGAACCCATGCAAACCGGTGTAGCCCTCCAAGGTCGGTACCCGCCCGACGTATTCAAGGCCATGGTCCGGGTTGTGGATCGCTGCAGGTATGACTACCTGTGGCTCACCGACTCCTCCCTGCACACCCGAAATCCCTACGTGCATCTCGGGCTGGCCAGCCGTCTAACGACCCGGTTGTTCCTGGGAACGGCTGTCACCAACCCCCAGACCCGCCATCCGGGCATCGTGGCTGTGAACGCGGCCACCCTGGAGGAGTTGGCGCCCGGGAGAACCGTTCTCGGGATCGGCGCCGGTGACCGCCCCCTTCGCGAGTTGGGTCTGCGCCCTGCCCGCCTGCAGGAGATGCGGGACTCCATACACGCCATCAGGCGCCTCCTGGCAGGGGAACGGGTAACTCTCGAAGGAGCGCGGTTCCGGATGGAAGACGCCCATCTCCGCTTCGGTTCGTCGTATCGGATCCCGTTCTTCATCTCCGCCAGCGGCCCGAAGACCCTGGAGATGGCGGGTGAAATCGCCGACGGCGTCATCTTCCTGGGCGGGCTGTTCCGGGACGGTGTGGAGTATGGGCTGCGGCACATCGACCGGGGCGCGCAACGGGCCGGGCGAGCGCGTCCTCATGTGTCCGTTTTCGGCTACGGCGCCATCAACGATCAGGACCCGAAAAAAGCGCTCGAGGCGGCCCGTTCCATAGCGGCGTGGTTCCCTCAGACGGCGCCCTTCTACTGCGACCTGGCCGGCCTTGACCCCGCCGTCAGCGCCGAGGTGAAAGCCAGGTACACCGGTGGCGAGTTCCAGGAGGCGCAGGCGGCCGCGTCGATCATACCGGAGTCCTTCGTAAGGAAGATGGCCTTCGCCGGAGACAGCGATCAGGCGTTGGACCATCTACGAACCCTGGCCGGTCTCGGTGTCGACTCGGTTACCCTTTTCCCGCTGGGATCCCGAAGGATCGAAACGGTGGAGGCCTTCTCCCGGGTCTTCCGGCGGCTGTAGCCGACCATGCTTACCGAGCCCAACCGATCCTCTCCAGGCCCCCCTCTCAAGATCCATCACGTCGCATTCGCGCACGGAGAGACCTCCGCTCCCCATGACCGATTCGAAGTGCTGCTGGGCATGGCGGTGTGCCATGAGGAGGAAGCCTCCGGGTTCACGGAACGCATGATCCCGGTGGGTGAAGGCTTCGTACAGACCCTGGAAGCAACCGGTCCAGGCCTTGTCGAGAGGTTCGTGAACAAGCGGGGACCGGCTTTGCATCACATAGCATTCGAGGTGGAAGGGCTTGAGGAATACCTTCGATGGCTGCAAGGTCGGGGAGTCCGTCTCATCGACGAAACCCCCCGGCCCGGAGGCATGGGAACCATGATAGCGTTCGTCCATCCGAGAGAGTTCGGCGGCCTGCTCGTCGAGTTGGTGGATTCAGTCCACTACCAGTAGGCCCGGATCGAGGTACACCGGCAAAAGCCTGATCAGACAAACGTCGATGTATCTGATGGTTGTCCGACTGATCTTGCAGTAAATAACCCGCCGTCAGGTTCACGTCCGGCGTTGAGTCGTCGTAACTTCGTTTTTGTCTGGTCGGGGACTGATGCGGACTGATCATGCGAAATGCGGACTACTTGTGTGACAATTGGGCGGAAAGGCCCTAGAATCAGGTTGGTGCGTGAGTTCTTAGACCCCCTAACCCTCCCTAGCCCCGATTTTTCATGCAGGGGTTTGAATGGGTAACTGAGAGAGAGGCAATCAACTCTCTGAACTGGGAAATAGCTGCTTGACGGCCTCGCCTGGGACGGGGTGCGCCCATTCACCCGAAGGTGAACGTCAAGACGACCCCCGATGCTGCGCTTGGCGTGGCGTTTGCTACATCGGTGTGTCTGGGGCATGAAGAATTGGGGCTAATCCCTTCACGCCGGACTTTGGAACGCGGCCCGCCCATCTGGCGAGCGGCGAGGCCCTCATCGGCGAGACGATCCGATCACTGGCCTACGGACCCCGGGACCGCGGATACACCCGACTGCTACTGGGTCGGCGCGGATCGGGGAAGACCACGATTCTCGCCGAGATCAGGGAATTGGCGAGGGCCGCGGGAATGCTGGCGCTCAGCGCCGACGCCGCCACTTCCGGGCTACCCGACCGGATCGCCTCGGCCATCGACCGCTCTCGCGACACCGCCGGCCATACCTGGTCCCCGCCCGCGGAGATCAGGAGGGTACTGAAAAACCCCCGGCTGGCCCGACGTCCGATGGTAAACTCCCTGGTCAGCGGGCGGAGGGCCAACCTACCCCAGTCTTTTCAGTACCCTCCTAAGGGACGGCTGAGCCTGTCGGGTCTTCAGATCGGCCCATTCGGCGCCAACTGGGAGAAGATGCCCGCGTCGCAGCAGCGATGGAGCCTCGGTCGTCGCTTGGAATCCCTGGTGGAATGGGCCTCGGAACAGGGCTCGGCTGTATTGCTCACGGTGGATGAACTGCACGCGGCCGACCGGGAGGAGGCGCGCCGCTTGGCGGCCGACATCCAGAGTATTACCAAGATAGAGGGATTGCCCCTAGCGTTCGTCGGCGCAGGACTTCCCGAAATGGCGGACACCGTTCTGGCCGACCGGAAGATGACCTTCTTCCATCGCTGCCATCGGGATCGAATGCCGAGCACCGACTACGACGGCGCTTGGAGGTGCCTGAGGCTCACCATCCGAGATGCAGGGGGATCGGCCGATGGTGAAGCCCTGGACCTGATGGCTTCCGCCGCGTCGGGCGCCATCCCCTTCAAGCTGCAGAGCATCGGCTATCACGCCTGGGCGCTATCGGGCGCCCCCGAACGGGCTATCTACCCGGTAGCGGCCGAGACCGCCGTCAAACGGGCTGAGGCCGACATGTCCGAGAAGGTCCTCAAACCCATGTGGGGAGACCTGAGCGACCTCGACCGCTCCTACCTGGGCGTCCTGAGCGGCGGCGGCGGCCAAGCCACTCCCCGACAGTTGGCTGACCTGATCCCGGAAGTACCCGCCCGAAGCCTGGCGCGGACCGAGCAAAGACTCACCCAAGCCGGTCACATAACCCGTTCCGACAGCGGGGTCGTCAAACTTGCCGGCCCTATGCACCTCTCGTTCATCCAAGCAGCCGCAGAACTCGAAGCGCTCTACCGGACCGGCGCAGCCCCCGGCCCTCCCACCCCGAGGCGGTGCAACGCCGACATGCCCCGAGCGCGGGCCAGATGCGTGCTAACGCCGGGACACAAAGGAGGCCACCGTTCGCGAGCTTGACCACCCGATCCCGTAGGGACACGAGCGCCGAACATCTGATCAGAGAACTCGCAACCGATCCTCCGATGCCGGCAGTTCGACCGTACTGATGGATGGGATTCCTCTCGGTAAGTGGGGAACCATGCTGACCGGAGTGCACCGCCACCAAGCGCCCAAGGTTCAGAATAGGTTACCGCGGCTTGCAAGGATCTCGACACGGAACGACGGCCGGTCCGCTTGATCTCGAGGTTCACCGTTGGCGAGCGATTGGTAGCCGGTCAGTTCCAGTCCACAAAGGGCGATGGATCAGGGTAAAACGGCCCGTATCGGCCGTAGCGGGTCTGAGCTCGGGTCAGGAGTAACATCCGACTCGGGCGGGTCACGGCCACGTAGAAAGCTCGAAGTTCAGCCTTCACTTGCTCACCGGACACGGCGCGGAAGTCAGGAAACTGACCCTTGTTGAGACCAATGAGCGCAACGGCACGAAATTCGCGGCCCTGAGCTTTGTGGACTGTGAGAAGGCGAACGCCCGGGTCCATGGGGCGACCGCGCTGTGCCCACATGAGATGTTGACTGAAGGCTGGCCAAGTCCGTCCTGCTGGTCGTGTACGCTCTGAAAAACTATGCCACGTTTCTTCAAACAAATAGAGATCGGCGTTCCAAGCCGCATACCTCTCTGGATCATCTGTGCCAGGTAGTGACACATGTTTGAGTATCTCGACAAGACGCTCGGGAGTATCCATCTCACACAACGGAGCAAGGCTTTGACGGACAGGGTGGCGCTCCAGAGTCTCTGCTAACTCGGACAACGACGCCACATGCTCCTCATCAACCTTGAGGAGTCGAGCGGCTTGCCAGCGGGCCGACCTATGGCGCGGGTTTGCGAGCAAGTCGATCATGGCCAGAACCAACCTACCCAACCTTGTAGACAACCAATCTTCCGGAGAAGCCGCAGTCGCTGACTCGATGCCCAGATCTCCGAGAGCGGACCGAGTCTGTAGCAGCGCGGCTGAAGATCGTGCCAACACTGCAACGTCCTCCGGCCGCACATGGCCTGTCTCACCTGTTGCCATCGCTTCCTCAGGAATGCCTTCGTCCAGAAGTCGCATTAACCACCCAGCAACGTAGCGGCCCTCCTCTTCTTCTCCAGGCGCTTCATGGCGCTCTACCCGACCAAGCGCCGCATAGCGAATTCCAGAGGTCCGCGGCGTTGGCCCCGAGTCGAGTCGAGTCGCCACCGACACACCCAGCGCTGCGATGCTCTTGGCCGAGCGGAAGTTCTCCTTCAACTCGAATCGCTCAGCCTCGTATTGTTCGCAGAACCGCCCCATCAGCGTATGGTCGCCACCTGCGAAGCCCACGACTGACTGCTTGGTGTCACCGACCAGCATCGCCGACAACTGCTTACCCTTGATGTGCGACCCGCCGATCAGCAGAGTGAGCAGACGGTACTGGGCGAGTGTCAGATTCTGGGCCTCGTCCACTATCACGTGACCGTATCGCTCCGCAGTCGTGCGACGTATCGGAGAAAGTTCCAAGAGATCGATCGCGCTGGTCAGCATACTTGGGTAGTCGACCGCGCCGATGGACGACAGAGCGGCATCCCACTCCGTAAGCAGAGGTGGTGTTTCCAGTCTTGCTCTGCCCACGTCAAGAGTGTTGAACGTTGCCCTGAGGTCGTCGGGGATAGAACGGCTTCGACCGTCGAGCCATCGCACCAGGAGTTCCGCCCGGTCCTCGAGTCGGGTCAGCACCTCGATATCGGGAGGCAATCCTATGTATGTACCGAATTGGAGCAACAACGAGTGCGCGAATCTGTGTATGGTCTCCGCTTCGACATGCCGGTCCAGATCCCCGAGCCGAGCCCGGATCCGGTCCCGGAGTTCGTCGGCTGCCTTGACGGTATACGTGAGAGCTAGGACCGGAGACGCGTTCGATCGATCCTGGAGAAGTCGCTCGATCCGGCGGGCCACTACCTCGGTCTTACCCGTGCCCGCGCTCGCCACAACGGAAATGGCGGGGGCGTCACAGTCAACGATCTTCGCCTGCTCGGCGGTGAGCTCGAACCGGACGTCACGCATCACTTCTCTCCCGCTCCGACAATGCCCTCTCGAGACGTTGTATCAGATCTCGTAGAGGCTCGGGCCACGTAGTGGGGTCGGGATAGCGTTTAGAAAAGGCGTAAGCGAGGTGACTCCCTATTGAACCCTTCATCTTGCGCAGCATACGTCCTGTATCAAGGTTGGCGAGATCGGGGCGAACGCTGAGGCACACACGTCTGCACAGTTCCTCGTCCCAGTCCTCCACCATCTCCTCGATTGCTTTCGGGCCCGTGCCCTGCTGAGCATTCTGGCCTGCCGGAGCCCCTCCGATCCACACAATGTGATCGACTCTACCGTTGGCGTACCGTCGAACGAGGTCGGTGGCCGCCGCGCTTCCGTCATCATCACTGTCGGCGAAGAGAAACCAAGGTATTTCAACTAAGCACGCGAACTTGACTACAGCAGCAGCCAACGGATGCGCCATACTCTCGGGATCCACCACGGTGATACCATCCCCCTTCGGCCCAAGCGCGTGACGGAGCATAACCGGAAGGAAAGCCCTCTCCGTGGCCCCGTCACCGATGACTATCGCGTTTGCAAAGAGCAACTCTCCGAACGGACGCTCGACTTGGCGCTTCAGTTTCTCCATTTCCTCTACGTACAGCTTCGGCCTACGAGCCCTCGGAGTGGTCTCGTCCTCCGTTCCGGCTTCGACCGGGCGAATGTCCACAACCCGGGTCTTGGCCCCGTCTGGTCGCAGGATTCGAACAGAACATGGGTCGGCGGCGGAGACCAGATGCGATGAATGGGTGCTCGCTACGACCTGCCCGCCGAGCGATCCCACCAGCTCGGTGAGTTCGAACACGGCTTGCGGGTGAAGGTGGGCTTCTGGCTCCTCGATCAGCGTGACCGGGTGCGGTCGGGGTGGATTGCCGTCCTTGCCCAGCCGGTGCCTGTAGAACACGCCTTGGAGTTGAAGAGAGGCCAGGCTCCTGGTTCCGGACCCGTGAAGCCGCGCCGGCAGTGAACCTGATCCTGTATCCATCTCGACAACGACCGAGCGCGCCAACTCTTCAAGGCGTGAAGGAACGGGACGGAGACTCGGCTCACCAATGCCGGCGACATAGCGTGTCATCTGCCGAAGCGCGATTCGCATGTCGGCAAGCGTCGCGCTTCCGTCGACGATTCGACCACTCAATTCCGTCAAGTCTCGTTCGAGATCTTCCCGGGCAGCCTCATCGATCTCGAGGTCGCTCAGTATCCGCCGGATCGCCGAACCGGCCCGGCCTAACTCTTGATCCATGTCGCGCTGCGCCGGGACATCAACGGCGTTCACGAGGGCTAGCTGCTCTCTGGTCAGTCCGAGGGGTCTGTCTCTGAGAGACCAACTGCCGCCGTCAGGGGCGCCGGTGAAGGTGAGAAGGTGCCTACTCGAACGAGCGCCCAACCCCTCGGAGGAAGGTTCCAAAGTGGTGCGCCACGCGAACCGCTGCCTACTGGGACTGAGGCTGATCTGCTGTAGACCCATACCAAGGATCTCTCGCAAGCGCGGCACAAAGTCCTCCGCGCCCGACTCTTCGTCGGATCCTTCTCCGATCACATCGCGAGGGAGCGGTGCGATAAACACATCAATGGTTGCCGGTGCCTCCATGCCGACGGTGAGGTCGTCCACATCCGCCCTTGCTCCTCCAAGCGCCACTGTGAGGGCCCGCAAGACCCTCGACTTTCCGACGTTGTTGCGGCCGACAAGCAAGGTCATATCGGGCTCGAGGTCAATAGCGCAACTGAGCCCACGAAAGTTCTCGATTACAACACGCTCAACGTAGAGGTCTGCAAAGCCATCCGTATTGCGCACTTGCGGATCGTCCATACTTTCAACTCTATTGCGCGCAGGCGCGAATCGGCCAGCATCCGATACCGTCGCGCGACGGAGTCAGCACCACCACCTTGCCGGCGACTTCGCTCTCTGCGATGGTAGTCGCTTTGGTATCGCGAGTTCCGTGGTTGGTCTCTGTGGCGGCGGTGGGATATGGCGCCGCAAGGGGCGTCTATGGCAAGGATCCGCAGACGAAGGCGTACCCGCAGGGTATGTTGAGAAGGCAGAACGTAGAGTCGTCGATGGGGGTTCCAGAGCACGCCACCCGCTACGTAGAACGACCACGACCAAACTAGCTAGCCCCTATTCTTCATGCCTCCGTCACGCCGACCTCGAAAAGCCCGCGTCAAGCGCACTTTCACGGCGCGTCAGGCGATCACCCTATAGATGAGGGGCGCCCTCCGGCCAAGCGAGGCCGCCAAGCAGCTATTTTCCCAGGTCAGAGAGTTCATTGCGTCTCTCCCGGTTACCCATTCAAATCCCTGCACTAAAATCGGGGCTAGTAGGCAGCCGGTTCCCACGCCCGCCCTCGTCCGGCGCGTTTGAGACCACTTTGAACTGTACCGCGACCCGACAAACCGGGTACCACCTACCCTCGGGCGCACGACAGAGCCCAGTCGGCGGACCTTCGGTCGGGACCACCGCCCTTTCATTCTTGCACGCTCTTCGATGATACCCGCGCCCCGAACAACTTCGCGCCCGGTGACCTCAACTGGTAATCTCAAACCCCGATTAAGATCCTTCGGGATACATCGGTATCCCGGTGGAGGTGGTCGTAACGCTCCGGCGGGGTTAATTCCAATACAAGTATCTCTACCGGAGTACACAGAAAGTGGCAAACCAGATAACAATCTCGGTTGATTCCACGGTCGCCGAATTGTACCGCTCGGCTTCCGCTGCTGATCGTCGTAAGCTTGACTTGCTGGTCAACCTACGCTTACACGATGTGGCGCGGCCCGGGAGAACGCTCCAGAAGATCATGCACGAAGTCAGCCACAACGCGCAAGAGCGCGGTCTGACTCCGGATATCCTGCAATCCATCCTGGACGAGGAATGATCCGATTTGTCTTCGACACTAACACCATCGTCAGTGCCCTACTCTCCAGCAATTCCGTGCCGAAACAAGGCCCTTTGACCGGGCGTCGGTCAGTGAAACTATCTTGATTTCCAACTCTTTGGTTATGGAGTTGAGTCGTGTCCTCGGCAGAGAAGAGGTTTGACAAGTATATCTCTCTTGAAGAACGCAACGAGTTCCTCGTGTCCTTGGTACGCGACTCGGACCTGATCGAAATCACCGAATCGGTCCGGGCTTGCAGAGATCCTGATGACGATAGGATACTGGAACTAGCCGTCAACGGGGCCGCCGCCTACATCATCACCGGCGATTCCGACCTACTGGTCATGAACCCGTTTCGCGGGTGTCGAAATCCTGACACCGGCCCGGTTCCTCCACTCATTCGAAACCTCCTGGTAAACGAAGGGAAGGTCGTCCGGGCGTGTCCCCTACCGGTCGAGAAGGCCGGCGTACTCCTCGGGTACTTCCATGCGGTCGATGCAGGTGAAGAAGCTCTCGGTGGCCTTGGCCAGAACCTCTTCCTCGTCGAAGAGTAGGAACTCCCGATCCTCCATCACAACTGTCCCGTCCACGATGGTGGTGTCCACCGCCGCGCTCTCGGTGCTGTAGACCAGGTGCGACATCAGGTGGGTCTTGTTGCCCGGTACCCAGGGGGTGAAGTGGTGGTTCTGCAAGTCGATCAGAATAACGTCCGCTACCTTGCCGACGCTCAGTTCTCCGGTCTCGTGTGCAAGGGCTCGGGAACCGTTGCGGGTCGCCATGCGCAGGATTTCGGGCGCCTGCAGGATCGAAGCGTCCTTGCGCTCCGCCCGATGGACCAGGGACGCCCACTTCATCACCTGGAAGAGGTCGCAGCTGTTCGTGCCCTCCGCCGAGTCGTGTCCCAAGCCGACGTTGAGTCCCGCCTCGAGCATCTCGGGAAGCCGGGCGATCCCGTTACCCAGCTTGGCGTTGGAGGTGGGGTTGTGGGAGATATGGGTTCCCGTCTCCCTCATCAGCCCGATCTCCCGGTCCGACAGGTGCACGCAGTGGGCGGCCACGCAGTCCGAACCGAGGATCCCGGTGTCGTAGGCCACCTCGGTGGGTCGACGACCGCCGAACGTCTGCTGGGAAATCTCGACCTCGCCGAGGGACTCGTTGAGGTGGATGTGGATCCCCGTCCCCAGCTGATCGGCCAGCGCCCGGCAGTCCACCAGCAATTGCTCGGAAGCGAGAGGCAGCCACTCGATCCCCACATAGACCTCCACCCGGCCATCGCCCATCCCATGACATTCGTGGTAGGCGGATTCGTTGTCCTCAATCACGTCGAGGTCGTGCTCCGGATCGGCGATGTCGTTGGAGAGGACCACCCGGATACCACTGTCGACCGCGGCCCGCGCCAAGGCCGGGAGTTGGCGGAACATGTCGTTGGCGGTGGTTACCCCCGCCTTCAGTGACTCGCTGTAGCTGGCCATGGCGGCCCAGTAGGCCTCCTCCGGATCGATGGCCCGGATCATCGGATACCAGAAGGCTTGCAGGATCTCCCACAGGTCGAGATGGTCGCAATAACCCTTACCGATAGCGGTGTGGTAGTGGAGGTCCACGAATCCCGGAAGAGCCGCCTTTCCGCCGGCGTCGATCACTTTGGCGTTCAGGCGGTCGAATCCGGAGGACGCCTCCGAACCCCCTACCGCGACAATCCGGTTGCCCTCAATCACCATCGACCCGTCGAATATGACATCGTCGTTGTCGTTCATAGTCACGATGGCGGCGTTCTCGATAATGATCCGGTCGGTCACTCGATCCTCCCTTTTCCTGGTCTACAGGCGTTCGCCGACAGGTTTCCCGTGTCTCCTATGACGTAGCGGTCACTCTCCTACCGCCGCATGGTACGCGCGGTCGGCCCGAGTTGCTCAGGAAGCACGGCGTACGCATCCTCGACCCACTCGCAAAGGACCGGCCTGGTCCGGCGCGGATCGATGATCTCCGGAACCCCGAACGTCTCCGCCGTCCGGAAGGGTGACGACAAAGCGTCATACTGCGCCTCCAGTTGCCCGAGCCTCGCCGCGGCCTCCTCCGGAGGCAGCGCGTCCAGTTCCCGGCGAAAGGCGGCCCTTACCCCTCCCTGAATCGGGATCGATCCCCAGCGGGCCGACGGCCACGCGTAATGCAGGTTTACCCCTTGCAGCCTGCCGTAGCTGGTTCCGGCCAGCCCGAAAAGCCTCCTGACGATCATGCCGCACCAGGGCACCCGGGACTGCTCGATGGCGGATACCAGACGGATCGTACCGCGCACGGCGCCTTCTCGTTCGGCTTCCAGCCCGATCACAGTCCCCGGTTGGTCGACAAAGTTGACGACCGGTAGGTGGAATGTGTCGCACAGGTCCACGAAGGTCTCCACCTTCTCGGCGGCGGAGCGGGTCAACCCGCCTCCGAACCTGAAAGGGTCGTTGGCGATGACACCCACCGGGTAGCCGTTGAGTCGGGCCAGCATGGTGATGGAGGACGGACCGTAGGCGGGCGCAATCTCAAAGAGGGAGTCCTGGTCGAAGACCAACGAGAGCAGGCGGCGGGCGTTGTAGACCTGCCGCTGGTTACGGGGAATGATGGAGGCGAGTTCCTCCTCGGCCCGCTCCGGTGGATCGTCGCACGGCGCCCGGGGCGGCGCCTTATACACGCTCTGGGGTAGGTAGGACAGGAACTCCTTCGCTTGGAGGATCGCCTCCTCCTCCGAATCGACGGCGTTGTCGATAACCCCACTCTGAACCGTGTGGATATGGGCGCCTCCGAGTTCCTCCTTGTCGATGTCCCTCCCCAGAGCAACCCTCGCTACGGGTGGACCTGCTGCGAAAACCTGGCTGGTTCCCCGTACCATCACCGAGAAGTGGCTACTCGCGGCCTTCATTCCTCCGAGACCGGCCGCCGGCCCGAGGACCAGCGCCACCACCGGCACATATCCGAGCATCTCCGCGAGGGGCCACATCCGGTACCCCGGTATCTTGGTGCGGCCCAACTTTTCGAGGAGGCGCACGCTTCCGCCCACGTTCTCCACCAGCCGGACCATCGGCATCCGCATCTCCAAGGCGTAACGGTTGATGAACTCCCATTTCTCCGAGATCTGGGCTTCGGTGGACCCACCCCTGATGGTGTAGTCATCAGCCTCGACCGCTACCCGCCGCGTGCGCACCCGGCCGGCGCCGATGATGGTGTTGGCCGGCCGAACCTCGACCAGCGTTCCATCGTCGTCGTAGGTCCCGCGCCCTGTGAAGGTACCCAACTCGCGCCAGGTTCCCTCGTCGAGGAGAAGGGCGATCCTCTCCCGGGCGGTTAGCCGTCCCGCCTCGTGTTGGCGCGCAACGGCCTCTTCCCCTCCCATTCCCAGGGCGAAACGCCTCCGGTTCTCCATCTCCCGGAACTCGGGATCCCAGACCATCGCCCTATACACCCGCCAGCGCCACCCGAAGGAGGTCGGGGATGTCTTCGATACGGTCCGCTATCAATGCGCCCGCATCGGCCAGCATTCTGCGTTTGACCACCGCGCGGTCGGTGTCCCGGCTCACCATCGCCGCTACGTGGCCGAATGACACACCGGCCGGGTATGCGTCCTGGAACTCGCCCACGATCATCGCCACCACCGGTTTGGTCACCTCCCCGGCGCTCATGACGGAGACCAGTTCGGCTTCGTGGCCGGATCCGGGCTCCCCGAACATGACCATGGCGTCGGTGCCGGGGTCCGCCTCGAACCAACACGCATACTCCGCCATCGACCTCCCGGTTATTACCTCACCTCCCATCGAAACACAGGTAGAGACACCGAGGCCGGCCCCGGCCAGCGCAATCGCTATCTCGGCGGACATGCCACCCGAGCGCGAGCATATGCCGACACGACCGGGCCTGAACACGTTTCCCGGTCGTGGACCGCCGATTCCTCCCAACTTGGTCTGCCCGGGCGAGATGACGCCGTTGGTGTTGAAACCGATCAGCACCGATCCGGCCCGGCGGGCGGCCAGCGCAGCGCGGAAGGCGTCGTGACGGGGAAGGTTCTCGGCTATGGCGACAATCGGCGAAAGGCCCGCGTCGGCCGCCTCGATCACGGCGCTCGCCGCGTGGCGAGGCGGTACGTACTGGACTGCGGCGGTGGCGGCCGTTGCGGTGACCGCTTCCTCGACGGTGTCGAACACGGGAACGCCGGAAACAGTCCGGCCACCCTTTCCCGGCGTCACGCCTGCCACGATCCTGGATCCGTAATCGAGGCCGATTCGGGTATCGATCCGACCCACGGCGCCGGTGATACCCTGGACAAGTACTCGGGTGTCCACATCGACAAGGATGCTCACGAACCAGCTTCGATCCGCGCGAGGATATCGCCCGCCTCTATGACATCCCCCTCCGAGACGGGAATGCGGGCAATGACCCCGGCCATGGGAGACAGGACCGGGATCTCCATCTTCATGGACTCAAGAATGAGGATCTCCTGGCCGGAGCGCACCTCGTCGCCTTCCGCGACTGTCACCCGCCAGACAATCGAAGCCATGTCGGCGGTCACGAGCATCGACTGAGCCTCATCAATGTATCCACAGCGTCTCCAAGGCTCGCTCCCGGAGGAAGATACGTCAAGCCCGGACGGCCCGACGCCAGCGAGCGTGACCGCTCCGCATTAAGCCCTTCGAGCCGGATCACGACCGGAAGGGAACCCCGGCTGTGGCCGGACCTGTCCAAACCGGCGAGGAGGCGTTCGACGATCAGATCGCACGGGGCCATCTGGAGGGTGTTGAAACCAACCAGGAGCCGGGAGAGGTTGGGATGACCGAGCACAGCGTCGATAAGCGCGTCGAGTTTCTCGGCCGACACGCCGGCGCCGAGATCGCTGTGGTTGGCGGGGCTGACTCCCGCCGCAACCAACAGGTCGTGCTGGTAGAGGCCCGCCCCGCCTCCACCTACCAGGAGGCCCGTATCCCCACCCAATTCTGTATAACGCACCGACGGGCCGGGAAGCCGCCGGTCCGCCTCCGCAACGGCTTGCTCCCGCTCCGTCAACTGATGGGCGCGCCACCGGAGTTCAGGGTGGCGAAAGAGTGCGTTGTCGTCCATCTCTATCAACCCTCCCACGGCGGTGACCTCTCCGTCGGGCTGGACAGCCACCGGGTTGATCTCCACCAAGAGCGCATCGTCGAAAAACACCGCCGAAGCAGCCGCTGTGAGCGACACCAACCCCGACGGTGGAACGGCGCCGCCCAAGGCCCGCCGCCAGAGGTCGGCCGCCTCCCCTGACGTGAGCGGCTGTTCGACGGCGAGACAAGCCGGTCCATCATCCGATTCTTCGATGGCGACACCGCCGGCCGGGGATGCCACGGCCAGGGGACCTTCCGCTCCCCATGAGAAGCCGAGATAGAGTTCCTCGGCGATCGGCGTCGCCTCTTCCACATACACCCTCCGGCACCGATGACCCAGAACCCGCGACCCGAGTAGATTGCGGGCGGCCGCGGCGGCGCCGTCGGCGTCTACAGGACCTACCACACCGCGGTTCCTCTTGCGTCGGTTCGCGGGAACAAGCGCCTTGACGAACACCTCACTGTCAAGAGCGAAAGCGGCGGATAAGGCGCTGTCCGGAGTGTCGGCTACGGCGGCCTCCGGTACCCTGACCCCACCCACTGACAAACGGGCTTTGGCTTCGTCCTCGAGAAGCCTCATCGTTGTTCCATTCCTGCCGGAGTCCCCCATGATCCCCCACCTGCAGCCCACGACGCTCCCCACCGACGTATCCGAAGTTCCGACATAAGGGAATGCTTACTAGAAGTACGACTCCCGGACCGATGCCCTGCCGGGCCGCCGATGAGAGGATTCCGACGGCGGCGACGCATAGTCATTACACAAAGACAGAATCCGATGATCCTTGCTTCCCACGGAACCCTCCTCATGACGCGCCGCCGACCAGCGCATTATGGTCAGGTCGGAAAGGGAGGAAGACCGTGAGCCGTACCCTGGTGATGGGCAATCCGCTCGTGATCCTCGGGGAGGAATCCCCGGGATACCTGGAGGACGGCGCCCTGATCGTCGAAGGTCGGCAAATCGCGGCGGTCGGAACAAGGGCGGAAGTGCAAGCCAGGGGAGGTTTCGACCGACGCATCGGCTCTCCTCGCCATGCCGTCCTGCCGGGATTCATCAACGGACATTACCACTCGGGTTCCGCCCTGAATCGCGGCATGCCCCAGTACATCTTCGAACGGGCCAACGTCCATGTCCATGCCATGTGGAGCCCGGTAAGCGAGGAGGACCTTTACCACGCGGTGCTGGCCAACGTCATGAACGATGTGAGCGGAGGTCAGACCGGTTTCGTCGACCTCAACTACGGCCGGTCCGGGCTGCCGAACTTCGGCTACGACGCCATCCTGCAGGCCTACCGGGATATCGGCGTGCGGGTAGCCCTCGGGGTGGTAACCCGCGACCGGAACACCCTCGTCCACGCCGACGACGAGGCCTTCCTCGCCATGCTCCCCTCGGATCTGGCCCGGCGTGTTCGGGACTCGACAATGGGCTACGCATGGCCGGTCACCGAGGTGTTCGCCGCGTACCGCGATCTGGTCTCACGCTGGGATCGGAGGGACGGCCGCATCCGGATACTGCTTGCTCCCGACTGGACCCCGGCGTGCTCCGACGAACTCTACATGCAGAACCGGCGCCTGGCCGACGAGCACGGAACGGGGATCATGACCCATGTGCTCGAGACCCGTTCCGAGATGATGTACGCTCTGGAGAGCGACGGCAAGACCGCCATGCGTCGCTTGGCGGACCTCGGGGTCCTGGGGCCCGACGTGTCCTGCTCCCACTTCGTCTGGGCCACTGATGAGGACATCGCCATCCTTGCCGACACCGGGGCGGTAGCCGTCAACAACCCCGGCTCCAACCTACGGTTGAGCACCGGTGTCGCCCGGGTCAGGGAAATAATGGAACGCGGCGGCCGGGTGTGCTTCGGAACCGACAATATCTCCTTCTCCGATTCGGGCGACTTTTTCCAGGAACTCCGCCTCGCCGCCTACCTGCAAAGAACTCCTGGATTGCTTGAGATCGGGCGCCTCGATTCGGAGACCGTGCTACGAGCGGCGGCGGCCAACGGGGCTAGGGCGATCCGTTTCGAATCCGAACTCGGATCCCTGGGCGTGGGCAAGGAGGCCGACCTGGTCGTGTTGAGTCGCGACCGTCTGTTCTGGCCGGAGGAGCGGTACGCGTCCACTCCCCCGCTGGACGTGATCCTGGACCGCGCCTCCTCCGCCGACGTAGCCTCGGTGATGGTTGCGGGAGAGGTGGTGTTCGACAACGGAGAGTTCACCCGTATCTCGCAGAGTCGTATCCGCGACTATGTCGCCGAAGCGGCCATCCGCATCATGGGCAAGGACCCGGACCCCGCCTCGGTACGCCTGGGCTGGGAGGTAGACCCCTATGTACTCGATTTCTACCGCAGGTGGGCCCGTACACCTATCGAGGCGGCCGCGGTATACAACGCCAAGCATCCGCCCCCGATGGGGGACAGTCCGAGAGAGGAGTAACCATGGCCTTGGTGGTGGATTGCCATATGCACATCATGGAACCGAATTGGAATCCGATGAACGTATCCTCGGGAATGGCCGAGTCCTGGGCCCGCCAGGTCCGCTGGTACGACCCACCCAAATCCGACCCCGGGTACTTCGCCGAAGCATGGAAAGTGTCCGCCGACGGAAACGGTGACAAGGCGGTGGCTCGTATGGACGAAGCGGGAGTGGACGCTTCGGTGATGATGCCGATGGACCACGGTGTCGGCCTCGGCGAAGAAGGCGTGATCCCCATCGAGGAAAAGAACCGATTGTGCGCCGAAGCTACCCGACGGCACCCCGGGCGTCTCTACACCTTCTGCGGGGTCGACCCCCGCCGACCCAACGCCCTCGAAATACTCACCACCGCGGTCGACGAATGGGGCGCCATCGGCCTCAAACTGTATCCCACCAACGGTTTCTACCCGGACGACGAGCAGGTCGTCTACCCCCTCTACCGGTTTCTCCTGGAGCGCGACCTGCCCGTCCTCCTTCACCAGGGACACTCCGCCGGACGGCACAAATCCAAATACGGCCACCCCATCTACGTCGACTCGGCGGCAGCCGATTTCCCCGACCTCCGTTTCATACTCGGTCATTCCGCCCGCTACGAAACCTGGGCGCACGAAGCCATCTCGGTGGCCATCTACAAGACCAACATCCACTTGGACATGAGCCTGTGGCAGCACTGGATCTCCCCCGACGAACTAGTCAGAAAGATTGTCTGGATGCGGGATCGCATCGGCGCCGACCGGATCCTCTTCGGATCCGACATGGCCGGAATCGAGGTATCGCTCACGCTCAAACAGTGGGTGGACCAGTTCCGCATGCTGCCCGAATGGGCCAAACAGCTGGGCTATCGCATCCCACAACATCAGATCGATCAGATACTCGGTGAAAACACCCGCCGCATATACCGGCTGGACGATCACAACCCGGAGTAGGAAACGGCTGGACAGAGACCGGCCGAACGCGGGAATCAGCAGACTCTCCGTATGAGTTGAACCGGCGTTTATCGTGTGGATCCTCCTTCGGTAATCACCTTCTGCGTGCTTCTGTCAACTGCCGGCGACACACAAAAGCCCACCGGCGCCATGTTCTATAGTTGCTGTGGACGATGCCTGATCAAAGCACGCCCGGAACGAAGCCGGGACCCGCGGTCTCACGCCTTCGACCCTCGACCCTCATCCGCCGTATCGACCTGACTTCGGTCCAGATACAGCTGACCATCGGGATCTTGGTGGTAGCCGCCGTGTTCACAGTCCTCTATCCCGACCGATTCGCAACCTGGCGTAACGTCGAGAACATGGCCAGACAGGGCGGGACTCTTGCAGTGGTCGCAATTGGCCAGACCTTCGCTCTGGTCGCCGGAGGCTTCGATATCTCGGTCGCCGCCACGATGGGCCTTGCCAGTACCTTCGGCGCTATGGCCATGATCGAATATGGAGTCGCCGCAGGCATAGCAGCCGGACTCGGCGCAGGTTTGATAGTCGGCCTGCTAAACGGAACCCTTATCGCCCGCTACCGTGTTACTCCCTTCATCGCGACACTGGGAATGCTCGCCATTGCGAGGGGCGTAGCCAACGAAGTAAGTGACGGGAGGTCGGTATCGGGGATCCCGTCCAGTTTTGAATGGTTCGGCGGAGGAGATTGGGGACCGATTCCCGCAACTGTAGGGATGGCCATAGTCGTCTTCGTCCTCGCTGGGTTTATCCTTTATCGCACCCGCCCAGGCCTATACCTCTACGCAACCGGGGGATCCGCGAAGGCATCACGACTCTCGGGAGTCAACGTTGTGGGATCCGAACTCTCGGCATATGTCATGTGCAGCCTCCTTGCCGCCGTCGGGGGACTTATGCTTGCCTCCCGGGTATCGGTCGGACAGGCAAGCCTCGGTCAGGGATTCGAGCTGATGTCGATTGCTACCGCAGTTATCGGGGGAGTAGCAATCGGTGGGGGTGTCGGGCGTCTGAGCGGCGTGATCCTAGGGGTCGTGTTGGTCAGTGTCCTGTCTACCGGTATGAACATCGCCCAACTCACCGAGTTCACTCAGGAAATCGTGACCGGAATCGTGCTTATCGGGGCGGTGCTCATCGACCGCTTCCGGTTACGCGGACGGCGGCGACGCCGAGTGGAAGCTACACTCGTCAAGGATGAATCCGGGGTCGGCGCATCCGGTATCGCCGCATCCGGGGCCACCGAAAGCTGATCCGGTTAGGGCTCTCCGAGACCCGACGGAAGGAGGATCGAGATGCGAAGAGTTGGATCGTTACAGAGGTTTGGTATCGCGGTTGTAATCCTCGCCCTCCTGGCTTCGGCTTGCGCGGAGGAAGCGGAGGTCGAGGAGCCGCCGAGCGGGGAAGCGGCGTCGACGGCCGCCGGTCCCGCCACTTCCATGGACCAGTTCCTCGCCTGCGATGCGGAACCGACCGCGGAAGAGGTGGCGGCTTACCAGCTTCCGACCGCCGACGAACCTTACGACATCACGTTGATGCAGGTGAGCCTGGCAGGCTATTACTACCAGGGCATCGACCATGGCGCCCACTCCGCCGGAGAGGAAACCGGCGTAGAGGTTACGACCCTTGCCGCCGAGGGATACGCATCCCCCGAGTTGCAGCTCCAGCAGGTGGAGGACGCCATCCAGCGTGGTACCGACGCCATAGTGATGGCGCCATCGGACATAGCCGGATCCGTCCCTGTCGTTGAAGCCGCCCTAGAGGCGGGAATCCCGGTCGTGAACATCTCCACCGAAGTCGATCACCCGGATGTCTACATGGTGATGCAGGATGACTACCGGCTCGGAATCCAACTCGCCGACCGGCTCGCGGAAGTTATAGGTCCCGACGGCGGCGGCGGGATCCTGATCGCCGGACCGGCGAACGCCACTTGGTCGCGCAAGCGAACGGAAGGATTCCAGGACCGTATTTCCGACGCCTACCCCGACATCGAGGTGCTCGCCGCACCGACTCAATTGGTTGATCCTGTCGAGGGACTCGCATCGTTTGAAGACGCGGTGCAAGCTCATCCGGAAATCGACTGGATAACCTCGGTGCACTACTTCATCCTGCAGCCCGACGCCATCCCGTCGGACTACGCCGCGACGCCCTATGTGAGCTTCGGATACGAACCCGACAGCATAAACGCTCTGGAATCGGGCGCTCTTGACTCCGTATTCGGAATCAATCCCGTCGCAATGGGCCGGATCGGCGTCGGTACCGCGATTACGCTGCTCAACGGGGGTAATGAGCCGCGCATCAATTGCCTACCCGCTCCCCTCCTGTCGGCGGCGGACCGGGGCTCGGTGGTGGCGCTCAATGAAGTGATCGAAGGGGATGGATAGCCGATACGGTAGGAGG
The DNA here is from genome assembly GCA_964516495.1 of uncultured Acidimicrobiia bacterium. GTDB lineage: Bacteria > Actinomycetota > Acidimicrobiia > Spongiisociales > Spongiisociaceae > JAPPFW01. The sequence goes on from CAZEZF010000010.1 coordinate 43,549, forward strand.
CAAGACGGACCTTCTTGAATACAGGTCAACGTGACACTCCCGCTGCGGGAGTCCGATGCGGCCATCCGCGTCTCTGAGGTTTCCAAGGCTTATCCCGGCGTCATCGCCCTTGATCGCGTCAACCTGACGGTTTCGTTCGGCGAGATACACGCCGTAATCGGACTCAACGGAGCGGGCAAGTCCACTCTGATCAATGTATTAGCCGGCTCATTGGACCCCGATGCCGGCACAGTTCTGGTCGAGGGATCCGCTGACGACTCCGGGTATCGCTCCGGCAGTGTGAGTTTCGTCCCGCAGGAAATCCTGATGACGCCCACATTGTCCATCGGCCGCAATGCTCTTCTCGGCTCTGAACGATTCTTGACGACAGCAGAGTTGAGTCGCCACGAGTATGCCCGGGTGGTCGAAGGGTTCAATCGTGTCGGCCTCTATATCGATCCGGCGACGCTGCCGACCGACTGTTCGACCCCCGAGCTTCGGCTGGTCCAGATTGCGCGAGCGCTTATGCAGAAGGCGAGCGTGATCCTGCTGGATGAACCGACCGCTGTGCTGGGAAGAGCCGATTCCCGCCGCTTGCTCGACACCCTACGGACATTGCGAGACCAGGGCGAGGCGATTGTCTATGTGAGTCACCGGCTCGGCGAGATTCTCGACATCGCCGACCGCATCACCGTTCTTCGTGACGGCAAGGCGCTGAAGTGCTTCAGTCGTGAAGCCACCGACAGGAAAGAACTGATCGAAACTCTCTCCGGTCGACCAGACGACACCCGAGTACCGGAACGAGACATCCTGATGGACGGTACACCTCTTCTGGTCGTTGAAGGATTAAGCGGGTCCGGCCTGAATCGGGTAAACCTGACGGCGAGAAAGGGGGAGGTCGTAGCTCTGGTGGGGGTCCCGGCAGGTGGCCAGAGCGAAGTAGTGCAGGCACTGGCCGGCCTCGTACCGTTCCACTCGGGAACTGTACAGGTTGAGAACGAACCGGTCTCTATCCGGTCGGTCGCCGACAGTTACCAAGCAGGCCTCGTTCTCGTGCCGGCAGACCGTCGCCGCGACGGTGTCGTCGCTTCGGCGAGCGTATTGGAAAACATCGTGCTGCCACCCACCTCGGTCGCGCAGCGGTGGAGGGTCCGGCTGAAGAAGGAAGAACGTCGGATCACCCGCGGGTACATCGATGGATTTGACATTCTTGCCAGGTCGCGCGCGGCTGCGGTGAGCACGTTGTCAGGCGGCAACCAGCAGAAGGTCGCTCTAGCCAAGGCTATCGAGGCTAAACCACGCGTGCTTTTGCTGGATGAACCTACCCAAGGGATCGACGTGTCGACCAAGCTCAGAATCCTCGACAACATCAAGGTGGAGGCCCGGAGCTCCGGTAGGGCGGTGCTCGCGGCGATGTCGGAATTGGAGGAGGTCGTGGGGTGGGCCGATACGGTCTACGTATTCAGATTGGGGGAAACCATAGCCAGGCTGGACGGTAGCGAGGTAACCGAGGATCTGCTTATCAGCTTGGCGGTGCCTTGAAGCCAGAACGATTGAAGGAGCGCAATGACCGAAACAGTTGAACGGCGCATAGCCGCGGATGTGGCGATCGGCAAGCGGAAGGCTGATCTTGTCCTTGTGAACGGACGCTACGTCGAGGTGAATACCGGTCGCATCGAGAAGGGTGACATCGCGGTAGCAGGAAGAAGGATTGCCGCAATAGGTGATGTATCCCACTGTGTTGGGGATTCCACAAAAAACGTCGACTGCACTGGACTGATCCTGACGCCTGGTCTCATCGATCCCCACATCCATGTCGGCGGCTCTCAGCTCTCGATCGAGCGACTGGCGGAGGTTCTCGTTCCCGCCGGCACTGCCGCAATATGCACCGACTTCTACGAACCCGCAACGATCGCCGGTATCGGGACAGTCGAAGAGAGTATACGGAGAGCGGAAGGCACCGGTCTCCACATACTACTGAGTCCGTTCCACGCCACCGCACTCGGTATCGGCGAATTCGGGAATCTGGGACGATTCTCGCTGGACGACCTCCTAACGCTCGCCGACCACGAGCGAGCGATCGGTATCAGAGAGTGGAACTACGGCGCCGACCAGATACCGTTGAGTCAGATATCGGACTTCTACCGGATCGCCATAGAAAGGCGGCTGGCTATCGAGGGCCATCTGGAAGGCTTGAGCGGTCCCCCGCTGCAGGCTTCGATCGCTCTCGGGGTGGTGAGCGACCACGAGACAGTAAGCGCCGCCGATGCCTCCTCCCTTGTGAAGCTCGGTATCACCGTGCAGTTGAGGGAGGGATCCGGAGCGAAGGATCTGGCCGAGGTGGTCAAGACCATAACCGAGGAAGGTTACGACCCTCGGAACTTCAGCCTGGCTACCGATGAACAGGAACTGCACTCACTCGCAACGGACGGCTACATGGATCATAAGATCCGCATGGTGGTCGAACATGGGATAGCTCCCGTCGACGCAATCCGTATGGCGACACTTACCGCCGCACAGTCCTTGGGCGTGCAAAGGGACTTCGGTTCGCTCGCCCCCGGCAAGGTGGCGTCGATAGCCGCGGTCGATGGCCTCGGCTCCTTCCGGGTACGCCTGATGGTTAGCGAAGGTGTGCTCTCGGCGCGCGACGGCGCCTATCTCATCGATAAGGCGCCGGAACCCTACCCTGCGGAGTGGTACGACACCGTCAATGTAAAGGGGCCGCTACAGCCGTCCGATTTCGACTTCGACCACCGGCTCCGGCGCGCCGAGGTCAGGGTGATAGGTATCAACCCGGGCAGTCTGGTTACCGAGGAACTTATCGAGACGGTGGATTTCGCCGATGGTCGGCCCGTGAACCGGAGCGACCTTGCCACAGTGGCAGTTATCGACCGACATTCGGGAAGCGGCGAAAGAGGCATCGGGCTGGTGCGCGGATTCGCCATGACAGACGGAGCGATCGCGACCACCATCAACCCCGGTGTCATGAATCTGCTCGTCCTCGGAATGGACAACACATCGATGGCTGCAGCCGCTCGCCGCGTAACCGAACTCGGGGGAGGAATTGTGGCCGCCGTCGGAGATGAAGTCGTTGCCGAGGTATCGACTCCTCTGTTCGGAATCTTCTCCGACCGGCCCAGCGCTGAAGTCAGTGCAGAAGCTATCCAGGTTGCGGATGCCATCCGCAACCAACTCGGTGTCTCGTACGACGGCCTTGTCACATCAATCGGCTTTGCGGCCCTTGCCGTGATCATTCCGTCGCTGAAGATCTGTGATAAAGGGCTGGTCCGGGTGGCCCGCGATAGCCAGGAGGCCGTCGACTTCGTAGTACACGACCTCTCTCGACCTCCGGGAACCGTCCCACTCGGTCATTCTGCAAGCCAACTCAAGGAGAATGATGGAACCTGATCTCGAGTTCATCCACACCGATGACAACGATCCGAAATGGAATATGCCCTACACTCCGGCGATCAAGGTCCACTCGGGGAAAACGGTGTTTCTCTCCGGGGTTACGGCGGCGCCGATCTACCACTCGCATCCCCACATTCCTGACGAGTTCGACCGGATACCCGAGTCCGCCGCAGAGCAGACGGCGATGACCATGGAGAACCTGAGGGCAATACTCGAGGCGGCGGGAGGCGGCTTCAAGAACCTGGTGCAGATAACCAGGTTCATCGTCGATGAGGAAAACAACCAAGACGACATCAATCAGGTAATGGCCGGCTATCTAGGGAACCATCGGGCGGCAACCACATCGGTGGAGATAGTCAGACTCGCGACAGATCCTCGACTGGTTCTCGAACTCGAAGCAATCGCCGTTGTCCCGGAATAACCGGTAAGCTGTTGAAGTCCGGTACCCGCCGACTCGGACGGATCGGAACGGGGATTTTGGGCTACGCCACCCGATGCCAATCGGGAGGCGCCTCGACAGCCCGGCTAACCGAACCAGGCGCGATCACGGTCGACGATCCCACCAGGGATGGGCTTCTTCGAGTTGGGAGGAAAGGCGGAACAGCAGAGCCTCGTTACCGAAAGCGGCCCCGATCTGAATGCCTACCGGCAGACCGTCAGGGGTCATGTGCATGGGAAGGCTCGCCGCCGGACAACCGCTCAGGTTGTAGAGGGGGGTGAAGGCCATGTGCCCCCACATCCGATCCAAGTAGACATCGAGGTCATCCCCCATCATGTCAGACCGCCGAGAGGGAGGGGCGGATCGGCCAGGGTGGGGCTTAGGGCGGTGTGCCCTACGAGGATCGTGGTTTATGGCCCGGCGGCACTCGGACCCCGAAACCGGTGGAACAGCAGGCGTGACCTCGTGACCGAGGTCCTCCAACATACGGGCGACCCGTTCGGCGGCCAGCACGCACTGCGGATCGATGGGTTCACCGCAGAGACCCTCGGTCCACAGAGCGATGCGGAGCCTACCGAGGTCCCTCCCGACCTCGGCCAGGAAGTCCCTCTCGGGTCGGGGAGCGACGTAGGGATCGCCGGGTTCCGGTCCCTGGGCCACATCGAGAAAGACGGCGCTGTCCCGCACCGTGCGGGAAACCACATGGTAGGTGGCCAGACCGCTCCACCCCTCTCCCACGTCCGGGCCGGCCGGTATCCTCGCCCTCGTCGGCCCATGTGATAGAACCAACCGACCTCATCAATACCGGCAAACGGCGCCTGAAGGAACCCGCCTCATCATACGACGCGAACCCAGACATGGGGGTGCGCAACGGTCCCTCCTCGACTCCGACCACCCACCGCACCCAACATCACACCCCGACAAACACCCAACCCCCCTAAACGGCCTGAACACCCCCACCAGCCAACCCCATGAAGAATCGCGGCTAAGGATTGTCCATTCTCACGGTACTTGGCGAATTCTTACGGCTGTGGCTAAAAAATGTTGGCTTCCCTAGGCCATGGTCTGTAGGGTTGGTGTGGACGGTCGGTCTGGAGATTTCGAGTTCATGTTCAATACGCTAATAGGTCCTACAAACACCCCCCCGCCTTCCCCTCCGGTTTGCAGGGGAAGCATGAGACAGCGCTTTCTCTTGGGGCTTGCGCTGCTGCTGGCGGCTGCGCTGTTCTCCCAGCAGGCTGCGCCGGTCGCCGCGCAGGGCGCGCGTATTCCTATTCTGGT